>NZ_JBJJLB010000014.1:0-21186 GCF_045449795.1 Marinobacter alkalisoli | reverse complement strand
GGCCATCCATGGCCTCCGAAATTCTGTCGAGGGCCTTCACCCGCCATGCCTCAGATTTCGCAGTTATTTGAAGCGGGGAATCAGTTTATTGTGATCTACGACTAACTTTGCGATATCTGAGAAATAAGAAGAGTGTCTGTGATGCCCCCTTCCCAAAATTTCGAAGGCCAAGGATGGCCTGAGAGAAGCGCACATGGATGTGCTCGTAGCGGTTTTGGGAAGGGGGCATCACAGACGCTCCCCTCCCAAGCTAGCAGGCTACATAAAGACTACACTCCCGAACCTGAACCAAACGGCTTAATCAGCACGATCAGGCGCGGCAGCAGGGTCAGGGCGCCTGCCAGGGCCATAAACATGGCGAAGCCGGTGAACAGGCCGAAGTAGATGGTCGGGATGAAGTTCGACAACACCAGGATCGAGAAACCGATGATGATGGTCAGGGACGTGTAGAACATTGCCCGGCCGATGCTGCGGTGGCAGCGGTGCATGGTGGCGATGTAGTCGCCGTCTTTGGTGAACTCGGTCTTGAAGCGATGGATATAGTGGATGGTGTCATCCACGGCAATGCCGACCGTAATGGCCGCCACGGTGATCGTCATCATATCCAGCGGAATGCCCAGCCAGCCCATCAAACCCAGGACCGAGCCGGCAGCGATCAGGTTCGGAGCCATGCCGATCAGTGCCAGCAGTACCGATCGGAACAGGATCAGGAACATCACCATGATGGCCAGGAACACCACGCCCAGGGTCTTGATCTGGGATTCAAACAGACTCTGCAGCATGTTGTTGTACATCACCGTCATGCCGGTGAACATCACCTGGTCATCGTCGAAGCCCAGCTCGCCGGTCAGGTGTTCGTGAATGGTGTCCAGCAGCTGGTCGCGCCGAAGATCGGGCTTGGTTTCCAGGATACGAACACTGAAACGGGCCTGGTCGTGTTCCTCAGAGATGTACGGGGCCAACAGGATGTCCTGGAGATCTTCCGGTACCGCGGTCGGCACGAACGCTAACTGAAGGGCATCCAGCGGCTCCCCCCCGTTGACCTGCGCCAGCAGGTCCAGCGTCGTGCTGATGGACAGTACCTTGCCGGTATCCGAAAGGCTTTCCAGGTAATTGTGGACGCCCCGCAGGCGCTCCATCTTTTGGTAGGTGAACCAGGTGTCCCGGTACTCCTCGGCCTCGCCGCAGTCCTCCACAAACGGATCACAATCGCTGGCAAAGGGATCACCGGAACCGGCATTTTCCGGGGGAGGATCGTCGGTGATCACCACATCCAGCGGCGTGGTGCCCCCCAGGCGGTTGTCTATGGTGATCATGCCCTGATGGATTTCCGTGGTGGACTTGAAGTAGTCGATGAAGCTGTTCTCAACTGTGAGTCTGCTCATGCCAAGCACACACAGCACCGCGATCACGACAGAGCCGCCGAGCACGACCTTACCGTGGTGTTCGGTAAAGCGGGCAAAGGCATCGGTAAACGGGATCCGGTCGGAAGAAACATAGCGGTCAATGGGCGGCGGCAGCAATGACAGTAACGCCGGAAAGATCAGGAACGTAATCAGGAAAGCGACGGACAGGCCAATGGTCATCATCCAACCAAAATCAATCACCGGGCGGATGCCGCTAAAGGTCAGTGAGCCGAAGGCCACAATGGTGGTGATGGCCATGTAGAAGCAGGGTTTGATCATGGCCAGCAGGGTGCGCCGCAACGTATCCCGGGGGGCTGCCTCCGGCTCGTCGTGCTGGAATTCCCGGTAGCGGACGATCAGGTGAATCGTCAGGGACAGGGTCATGATCAGCAGCAGCGACACAAAGTTGGAGGAAATCACCGTTACTGGCCACTGCGCCCAGGACAGGTAACCGATTACCAGCCATACGGTGAAACTGCAGCACAGCAGGGGCACCAGTACCCAGCGCCATTGGCGGAAGATGATGGCGAGGGTCAGTAGCAGGAAGATCAGCACGCCCACGCCAAACGTGGACAGGTCGTTCTTGATGAACTGAATCATGTCCGCAACGATCATGGGCACGCCACCCAGGTAGATTTCGGCGTCGCCCCGATAACCATCCAGAATGGTGCGGACCTGATGAATGGTCTGGTCCCGTTCCTCGCCGAGCTGTTCAGTGAAACGAATGAATTCGGCGCTGACCTGCTCCAGCTTGTCCTTGTCTGCCGCGGTGGCATCGGTGCTGGCGGCTTTCTCACGCAGTTGTTCACGCTCACGCAGCAGTTCGAAATAACGTTCCGGTGTGGGCAGATTGACCTGGATGGCCGTGGTCCTGGCATCCTCGCTGATCAGCAGATTGGGGTAGAGCGGATTTTCCAGCAGGGCATCCCGGGCGGTTTCCGGCGCCACGTCGTTCTCGTCCATTGACCGGATTTCCGAATCCACCGTGTCCAGGGTAAGGTCCGGGCTATGGAGCAGTGGCACGTTGAGGATGCTGTTGGTGGAGCTGACGCTGTCCAGCCCCTCCAGGTCGTCCCTCAATTGGCGAAGGGTACCGAGGGTTTCTTCATTGAACAGCTCGCCATCCGGAGTAAAGGTGACAATCAGAAAATCGTCAGAGGTAGTGAAGCGCCGGTTGATCTCGCGATACTGTTCCAGCGACCGGTCGTTCTCCAGCACCAGGGATTCCGCCGAGGCATCAAGCCGGAACTGGTCCAGTTTGACGCTGGCGAGTACGAGAATGCAGGCAAACACAATCAGAACAACAACCGGGTGGGGGAGAATCAGCCGGTCATAGAGGGAACGGATCAGGGTCATCGGCACATAGTCCACACTGTTATAAAACGAGTGCAGAGTGTGCCACAAACTGTCAGTTAACTGTGACCCTGTTGGAGGCCACTTCCAGTGAGTCGATCAGGTTTTTCAGGCGTTGGGTCATATCGGCGCTCTCAGCGAGTTGAGTCACCATGCTCTGGGTGGTGTCACGAATACCCTGCACGTTGGCCAGTACGTCGTCGGTGGAGGCGGTCTGATTGGCGGACATGGAGGCGATCTCCTCATTGGTCTCGTCAATGCGACCGACGACCGAATTGATAGCACTCAGTGCCTTGCGGCCTTCCTCCGACTCATCCACGCAACGACTGGCATCCGCGGAGCTCTCGGTCATCTGGGTGACGGCAGTGTCCATAGCCGAGAGCAGGCGGTTGATTGTATCCTGGATCTGATCGGTGGAATCCTGTACCCGCTGGGCCAGGTTGCGTACTTCGTCAGCAACCACTGCGAAACCGCGGCCCTGTTCGCCAGCACGGGCAGCCTCAATGGCCGCGTTCAGGGCCAGCAGGTTGGTTTGCTCGGCAATCCCCTTGATTTCGGTAACCGCATGGCTGATTTCGTGGCTGTTTTCGGCAAGGGATTCTACGCTGGCCGCCGAGTTGCGAATGATCTCTTCGAGACGACGAATGGAGTCGGCGCTGCGGGACACTCGTTCACCACCTTCCAGGGCCGTAGTGCGGGCTTCGTGAGACAGGGTCTTGGCAATACTCGCCTGCTCAGCGATACCAACGAAGCTCTGAAGCATGGCTTCGATCACTTCGGCGGACCGATCTGCACCGGATTGCTGGCGGGCCAGATCATCGCGGCGGGCCTCGGCGGCGGCAGTGAGTTCGCGGACCTCATTGTGCAGCCGGTCGATGGCTTCCTTCATGCTCTTGACCACGCTCATGGTGCGGTCTTGCATGGCGTTGAAGGCGTTACCCATTTCACCGATTTCGTCAGTGGAGTCCACGTCAGCCCGCCGGCTGAGGTTTCCTGAGGCCTGTACGTCTACCATGGTGCTTTTCAGGCGGTTAACATGGCGCTCGATAAAAGATATCAATAGCTGGGAGCCGGCCATTTCCAGGGCCATCAGTATTGCAACGATCCCGGCAAATTCCGGGGCTGTGTCGCTGAAGACGTCTGCAAAGGTGCGGTCAGTGGCAGTAGCAATGCTGCCCATGGCATAGAGTACCAGAAGGCAAAGTACGGTCAGTACGACAATGTTCAGCAGCCAGAACTTGTATTTCAGCCGTGCGTTCTTGAGCAATTGCAGCATAGAAACCCGCTTTCCTATCAATCGATGCTTGCCAGAGCCCTCATGTGCCCGGGGGAGGCTCTGGTCGACATAAAAACACAAAAGATAGCAGGGGTTTGTGAACTTTTCCTTGCTTCAGGTCATGTCAGCTGGCCGATTTCCCGGCTGCTTCAGTCAAGAACCTTGACCGGGATCTGCTGAGCGTCGCCGGCGGGTACCTCGGGCACGGTCAGGCCCAGGTTGTTCTTGTCGAAGACCCGATCCGCACGGTAGCTGGAGCGCACCATAGGGCCGGACGGCACTTCCATAAAGCCCTTTTCCAGGCCGATGTCGCGGTAATGGTTGAACTCTTCCGGCGTGACGTAGCGCTCCACCGGCAGGTGGTTCGGCGTGGGGCGCAGGTATTGGCCCAGGGTGAGGATATCCACGCCGATGGCGCGCAGGTCGTCCATGGTTTCCAGGATCTCTTCCTCGGTTTCACCCAGTCCGAGCATCAGGCTGGTCTTGGTGAGGACGTCCGGGCGGTATTGCTTGGCATGGGCCAGTACGCTCAGGGTCTTTTCATAACCAGCGCGGGGGTCACGCACGCGGCTGGTGAGGCGCTTGACGGTTTCCACGTTCTGGGCAAACACATCCAGGCCGGAGTCCACTACCTTTTCCACATCCGACATCACCGCATCAAAATCCGGAGTCAGCGCCTCGACGGCCACTTCCGGAGTGCGCTGCTTGATGGCGGAAACGCAGGCGGCGTAATGGGCTGCGCCACCGTCGTCCAGGTCGTCCCGGTCCACGGAGGTGAGCACGATATAGCGAAGCCCCATCAGTTCCACCGACTTGGCGGTGTTCTCCGGCTCTTCATGGTCCAGCCAGCCCTTGGGGTTGCCGGTATCCACCGCGCAGAACCGGCAGGCGCGGGTACACACGGATCCCATCACCATGATGGTGGCAGTGCCGTTGGTCCAGCATTCGCCAATGTTGGGGCAGTGAGATTCCTGGCAGACGGTGCTGAGGCGATGTTCGCTGACGTTCTTGCGAACGGCCTCATAGCGCTCTCCGCCGGGCATGCGGGCCCTGAGCCATTTGGGTTTGCGCTCAACGGCCGGCGTATCCTTGTGTCCGGATTGCTTGATTCCGTCCTTGATGGCAGAAAAACCATGCTCGTTGCGGAATTTGGATCCACTGGTGATACGGGGCTTTGCGCTGTCGCTCATTGCAACCGGACTCTCATTAAAACTTGGGGTAGCCTTAAAGGGTAATGCCCGGACAGGGTAGATACAAGACAGGTACGGACAATCACGGGGGGAACCGGGTCCGACATTCGTCGAACCCGGTTAAGGGATCAGTCGACGGCTTTGTCCAGAGCCTGGGTAATGTCGGCGATGATATCGTCCACGTGTTCAATGCCAATGGACAGGCGCACCAGATCCTCGCTCACCCCCGCACTCTTGAGTTCGTCCGGGTTCAGCTGGCGGTGAGTGGTGGTGGCCGGGTGGCAAGCCAGGGATTTGGCGTCACCGATGTTCACCAGGCGGTAGATCAGCTCCAGCGCGTCGATGAACCTGGCGCCTGCCTCACGGCCTCCTTTGATGCCGAAGCTCAGGATGCCGGAGGCCTTGCCGCTGCAGATTTTATCGCAGGTTGCCTTGTAGGGGCTATTAGACAGGGCTGCGTAGTTCACCCATTCCACGGAGGGGTGGTTCTGCAGGAAGTCGGCGACTTTCTCGGCGTTCTCGCAATGGCGTTCCATGCGCAAAGCGAGGGTTTCCAGGCCCTGCATGATCAGGAAGGCATTGAACGGAGCCAGAGCAGCCCCGGTGTTGCGCAGTGGCACCACGCGACAGCGACCGATAAAGGCTGCCGCGCCGAGGGCTTCGGTGTAGACCACGCCGTGATAGGACGGGTCCGGCTCGTTCAGCATCGGGAACTTGTCGGCACTGGCCTTCCAGTCGAACTTGCCGGAATCCACCACGACGCCCGCCACCGTTGTCCCGTGGCCGCCGATGTACTTGGTGAGGGAATGAATCACGATATCCGCGCCATGATCGAAGGGGCGGCACAGGAAGGGTGTGGCCACGGTGTTATCCACGATCAGTGGAATACCATGTTTGTGGGCGATATCGGCCCAGCGCTGGATATCCACCACATTACCAGCCGGGTTGCCAATGGATTCGCAGAACAGGGCCCGCGTATTGTCATCAATGGCGTTTTCCACGGCATCGAAATCGTCGTGCTGCACCATGCGACAATCTATGCCCTGGTTCGGCAGGGAGTGGGCAAACAGATTGTAAGTACCGCCGTAGAGCTGGCCGGTACTGACGATGTTGTTGCCCACCTTGCAGATCGTTTGCAGCGCATACGTGATGGCTGCCATACCGGAAGCCACAGCCAGGGCGCCCACGCCACCTTCCAGCTCCGCCATGCGCTCTTCCAGAACGGCGTTGGTGGGGTTCATGATGCGGGTATAGATATTACCCTGTACCTTCAGGTCAAACAGGTCGGCGCCATGCTGGGTATCATCAAATGTGTAGGAAGTGGTCTGGTAAATTGGTGTCGTCGCGGCCCTGGTTGTGGGGTCGCTCTTGAAGCCCGCGTGAAGGGCCAGAGTTTCCGGTTTCATATCAACTATCCTTGCTGTTGCACGTTTGTTATTTGTTTCGATACCGGAGTATGCCACACCGATTGGAACCGGCGCAGGCCTTCTGGCGTGAAATGAGTACCGCCGATATTTCATTAATCGCTATGATTGATGCGCTGTCGGAAGTGCCGGGTATCACGCCGGTGTTCACTCATTGAAGAGAGAGTATCTATGAATACGAAAATGATTCGTTCCACTGTGATTGCAACAGGCATTGTTTTGGCTGGCAGCCTGTCGACGATGCCCGTTTGGGCCCAGTCCGAAGCTGCAGACAATGCCCGGCAGGCTGCGGAAATGTCTGAGCAGGGCAAAGGCAAAGCTCGCGAAGCCAAAGAGAAGGCGAAAGAAGCCCGGAACAAGGGCAAGGATAAAGCCGAAGAAATGCGCGAGCGCTCTGAGGAAGAGGCAGAGGATGCGCGGGATCGTGCGGAAGACGAGGCTGAACAGGCGCGTGAGCGTGCTGAAGATGAGGCCGAGCGCAATCGTGAACGCGCTGAAGACGAAGCCGAGCGTAATCGTGAGCGTGCGGAAGACGAAGCTGAACGTGCCCGCGAGCGCGCCGAAGAGGCTAAAGAAAGCGGCGAGAATGCCCGGGAGCAGGTAGAGGCTTCCAATCGGGATAATGAAAACCGCAAGGCTGACCCTGCATCAAAAGGCAGTGAAAAGGGACAAGAGAAGAAGAAAGAGAACGCCAAAGCCTGGTGGAATATCTGGGACTGAGTCAGGTTAGGTCCTGAACGCTGGAAGGCCGGAATAATGTTCAATCCCGGCTTTCTCCAGCGGTGCCGCTAGTGTCCTGCTGTTCTGGAAAATAAGTTGATAACCGCCACACCCGCAATGATCAATGTCATACCTGCGATCGCCGGCAGGTCGAGTTTCTGCCCATAGATCACCCACGAAACCAGCGCAATCAATACAATGCCCAGCCCGGCCCATATGGCATACGCCACGCCGATGGGGATGACCTTCAACGTCAGGGACAGAAAGTAGAACGCCAGCACGTAACCTGCCACAACGACGATTGAAGGCATGAGCCTGGAGAAGCCATCGCTCGATTTCAGGGCTGACGTGGCAACTACTTCTGCAACAATCGCAATGCCCAGGAATAACCAGTTCTTCATAGCGCTCTGTACTCGTCTTCAGAGTGGCGTTTACCACTTGCATCGTTGTCTGGGAAGATTGTGTCATAACACCAGGTAAACACGAATGCATACAGCAGGTAGAAGGCGATAAACGCCATGTCGACGATCAGCGCTTCGACGAACCCTATATCCATCCACCATGCTATGAATGGAAGGAATACCACCAGAAGTCCCATTTCGAAACTAACCGCGTGTAATAATCGGATTTTCAGCGATTTTCGTGTAGAGCCTGTGACCCTCTTCAGCCCGTGGTCGAACATCAGGTTGAACGCATAGTTCCAGACGGTAGCCATGGTTGCCCCAACGATGCCGAGCACACTGGTTTTGTCTGAATCAAAGCCGAAAGCGAATACTATGAGGGGAACGGAAAGTAAAATTCCGAGTGCTTCAAAAGATACTGCCTGGCGGATTCTGTCTTTGGTGGTTCTCATACCCTGGATCCAGTAATACGGGTCGTCCCGCGTTAAATTCCCAGGCTGGGTGAGGTCGTCCTCAGGTGTGGAGTGTCCTTTTAGTAGTGCGCCGAGCGGAGTACCAGGACAAACTGACAAAAAAGGGCCGCGACGTTAATCGCGACCCTCTCGAATACTGGTAGCAAGGGGCGGAGTCGAACCGCCGACCCCGGCATTATGAGTGCCGTGCTCTAACCAACTGAGCTACCTTGCCATTTCGCTTTGGGCTAGGCCCCAAACGAGGCGCGTATTTTCAGTATTTGAGTCCAGACTGTCAAGGCCTTCTATAAAAAAACTCAGCTTTCTGACAAGCCGTTGGTTCTTTGCCTGGCCTGCAAGACTCTCCACTTCGAGCACCTTGATGCCAGAAGATAAGGGAGTGGGCCCAGTGTCAGGAAAAACAGGAAGCTCCATCCAATCTGAACGAATAAATCTTCCTCCCTGAAAGTTGTTTTAAAGCGTCTTTTCAGCAGGTAGATGTCATCCCTTGGAGGGTCTCCTGTCCTGTATTCGAGCATTCCCATATCCATCCCATGGATGCTATGAAGTTCCCGTGACATGAAAGAGTGAAGTGACTGCCATACGGTAATTCCGGAGCTGAATGCTTGCATGGAAAACGATACGGAAGTTCCGGGTGGGGTAGGGTGTGGCTGGAGTTGCAGATGACAATGGTTAATTGCGAACTCCCCTCCGATTGCGCGGAGGTGATGCTGGTGGATATTTACCTGGAGCTCATTCCATCGGACGACTATTGGTTCTGAGCGACGCGATTGGCTGATATAAACCTTCTGTCTCATGCGGTCGAAAACGACGATTTTTTGCTTGTTGAACCGGAAGTGCTCATACACCAGGAAAGCCAGAATCAAAGTGAGCCAAGTTGCCGCGATAGCTGTCACTGCGGGTAGCCAGGGGATCTCAGATTTGAGTGTTGCTGGTATCAGCGGCGAAATCACTGGAGTCAGGAAAAGCGCCATCATCAACGAAATAACCCCAGCAGTGCCAGTTATTAGCATGTAGCCATTGGCAACGCATTGATCGTTGAAGAGGATGGCATGAGCATCGTCCATGTATCGAATCACTCGCTCACTATTTTTGGACTCAACCCTTGGGCTTTCCTCTCCTCCGGTAGCCTCATACCTCGTTGATATTGGTGTTTCAATAATGGAAATTTGCCGAGCAAAGCGCCAGGGCGCTCTTTTTTCTTCGAAGATATCGAAGTGCCCAGGAGCTCTTATTGCTACAGCGATGTCACCGTAGAAAATGACATGAATCTCGGAGAATTCAGTGTCCGGGTCGAGTATTCGCCCAGGAGAAGGCATGAGAAGTTCGAACCCGTTCAGTGTGTGGCTGACCGATGTGGCTGTGTTGCTTTCAAGCCACGCCTTTCTTTCAATTATCGGATTGAAAATACGATAAATATTTGTCGAGAGATCGCTCGGCGTGAATGGATCTTTGCCGCCAGTAAATCCAATGGCTTCAAGTCTTATGATTGTTGTGATCTGTTCCGCCTGATTGCCGACCAATTCGCCGAAGGGTTCAGTCGTTGATCTTAATTCTTGGGCGGCGGCGCACTGGCGGCGCTTACTGCGCCCCCAGCGAATCCGACGGTAAAACCACTGAACAGCTTTGTAGACGCTACGCAGAAAAATAAACGCGGTGACAAGCGCGATTGCGGTGTGCATTTGTCGTCCCTGACAAGATTGGAGTTTTTTGTCGTCTTTGCCTTAGCGTGTTTTTCGAGCAAAGAGCGCAAGTCTTAGACGTTGAAGCGGAAGTGGATAACGTCGCCGTCCTGGACGATGTAGTCCTTGCCTTCCAGGCGCCATTTTCCGGCATCCTTGGCGCCGGCTTCGCCGTTGTAGTGAACGAAGTCGTCGTAGCTGACCACTTCGGCGCGGATGAAGCCGCGTTCGAAGTCGGTGTGGATGACTCCGGCCCCCTGAGGGGCTGTGGCGCCTATTTTGACGGTCCAGGCGCGGACTTCCTTCACGCCGGCGGTAAAGTAGGTCTGCAGGCCCAGGAGGCTGTACCCTGCGCGAATCACGCGGTCCAGGCCGGGTTCTTCCATGCCCATCTCGTCGAGGAACATGGCTTTCTCGTCTTCCTCCAGTTCGGAGATTTCGGCTTCCAGCTTGTTGCAGATGGGCACCACCACGGCGTTCTCTGATTCGGCGATTTCCCTGACGGTGTCGAGATGCGGGTTGTTCTCGAAGCCGTCTTCGTTGACGTTGGCGATGTACATGGTGGGCTTGACGGTCAGCAGGCACAGTTCCCGGATCAGGGCCATCTGGTCCTTGTCCAGGTTCATGCTGCGCACCGGCTTGCCTTCGTTCAGCACCGGCAGCAGTTTCTCGAACATTTCCAGTTGGGCCTTGGCTTCCTTGTCACCGCTCTTGGCCACGCGCTGAACGCGTTTGATGGCTTTTTCCACGGTTTCCAGGTCGGCCAGGGCCAGCTCGGTGTTGATGACGTCGATGTCGGAAGCAGGATCGATCTTGTTGGCCACGTGAATGACGTTGCCGTCTTCAAAGCAACGAACAACGTGGGCGATGGCGTCAGTCTGGCGGATGTTGGCCAGGAACTGGTTGCCCAGGCCCTCGCCCTTGGATGCACCGGCAACCAGGCCTGCGATGTCCACAAACTCCATGGTGGTGGGGACTACCCGCTCTGGCTTGACGATATCGGCCAGCTTGGTGAGGCGCGGGTCGGGCATGGCTACCACGCCGGCGTTGGGCTCGATGGTGCAGAACGGGAAGTTTTCCGCGCCAATGCCTGATTTGGTCAGTGCGTTGAACAGGGTGGATTTGCCGACGTTGGGAAGGCCGACGATGCCGCAGTTAAATCCCATGGAATGCCTCTGCTGGTGCTGGAAAATTTGGGCGGATTATACCGGTGTATGGTGGTGTAAGCGAGTAAGGGGATGTGTCAGGGGGTTGGCTTGAAACTGTGCAAGCGGTTCATGGCGGCGGGGAGTTTGCCGCTGGCGGCGTCTGGAAGCACGCGCATGATTTCGTCGATCACAGCGTTCAGCTCTTCGGTTTCCCGTTTGCCGAGGCGACCGAGTACGTAGCCGGTGACTTTGCGGCTGTCGCCGGGGTGACCAATGCCAACCCGCAGTCTCAGGAAGTCGTTGCTGCCCAGATGGGTGATGGTGTCCCGCAGGCCGTTATGTCCGCCGTGTCCGCCGCCTTTCTTGAGCTTGGCAGTGCCAGGGGGGATATCGAGCTCGTCGTGGGCGACCAGGATCTGTTGGGGCTGAATCTTGAAAAAGTCCGCCAGTGCCTTGATGGACAGGCCGCTGCGGTTCATGAACGTGGTGGGATTCAACAGGTGCAGGTCGAGACCCTGCCACTGGATGCGGGCATAAAGCCCATGGTATTTGCGTTCGGGGCGGAGCGTCTGGCCCGCAGCGCGAGCCAGAGCTTCGACGAACAGGGCGCCGGCGTTATGGCGGGTATTTTCGTAGTCAGCTCCGGGGTTTCCCAGACCAACCACCATGACAATATCCTGTGCCATTCGCCGTTGCCCTCGTCAGTGCAGGAGTAGTTACTCCTTGCTTTCGCCTTCTTCGCCTTCTTCACCTTCTTCGGCGTCATCAACCTTGGCGCCGCGCGGCTTGTGGATAGCCACAACAGACTGGTCGTGATCTTCACCCTGAAGCAGGGCGGCGATACGAACGCCTTTCGGCAGTTTCAGGTCGCTCAGGTGAACTACCTGGTCCATTTCGACAGTGGCCATATCCACTTCGATGAACTCGGGCAGGTTCTGCGGCAGACAGATTACTTCCACTTCGTTGATCTGGTGGTTGGCTACGCCGCCCTGAAGCTTGATGGCCGGTGCGCTCTCTTCGTTGAGGAAGTGCAGCGGAACGTTAACGTGGATCTCGTGATCCTTGTCAACGCGCAGGAAGTCGGCGTGGGTCAGCAGCGGCTTGTACGGGTGACGCTGCAGATCCTTCAGGATCACGCTTTCTTTCTTGCCGTCCAGTTCGATGGTCAGAACGTGAGAGAAGAAAGCCTCGTTCTCCAGGGCTTTTTTCAGTTCGTTGTGCCAGATGGAGATCGGTGTGGCTTCCTTGTTACCACCGTAAACGATGGCCGGGATTTTACGTTCCTCACGACGCAGGCGGCGGCTCGCACCTCTCCCCTGATCGCCACGAGGAAATGCTTCAATAACAAATTCCTGGGACATGATATGTACCTCGATCGTCATCTGAGCTGCCCGCGACCAGGCGTTTGAACAGATGATGTTTTTGAATAGCCTCAGAACAATTTCTTCGGCTGACTAAAAGAATCGGGAGCCTGTTCAGGCTCCCGATTCTGTATCTGCTTGTTTTGTCTGAGTTAAGTGAAAAAGCTTGCTCAGACGTTCTCGAACATGGCGCTGATAGATTCTTCGTTGCTGACGCGGCGAATGGACTCCGCGAGCAGGCTGGCCATGCTGAGGGTGCGGATTCTATCACAATTCTTTGCTTTGTCACCCAGCGGAATGGTGTCGCAGACCACCAGTTCGTCCAGTTCGGACGCGTTGATATTGTCGATCGCCGGGCCGGAAAGGACCGGGTGGGTGATGTAGGCCACAACCCGCGCCGCACCGTGGTCTTTGAGTGCCTTGGCGGCTTTGCACAGAGTGCCGGCGGTGTCGATGATGTCGTCCACCAGGATGCAGGTCTTGTCTCTCACGTCACCGATGATGTGCATGACCTGGGATACGTTCGCCTTCGGGCGGCGTTTGTCGATGATGGCCAGGTCGGCGTCATCCAGTCGCTTGGCGACAGCCCGTGCGCGAACAACGCCCCCCACGTCCGGGGAGACGACCACAAAGTTTTCAAAGCGTTGCTTCTCAATGTCTTCGAGCATTACTGGGGTGGCGTAGATGTTGTCCACCGGAATGTCGAAGAAGCCCTGAATCTGGTCTGCGTGCAAGTCCAGTGTCAGTACGCGATCCACGCCGATGCTGGAGATCATGTCTGCCACGACCTTGGCGCTGATGGCTACCCGCG
Source organism: Marinobacter alkalisoli (assembly GCF_045449795.1). Taxonomy (NCBI): domain Bacteria; kingdom Pseudomonadati; phylum Pseudomonadota; class Gammaproteobacteria; order Pseudomonadales; family Marinobacteraceae; genus Marinobacter; species Marinobacter alkalisoli. The sequence continues at coordinate 7,941 of NZ_JBJJLB010000014.1, read as the reverse complement.
TTGAGCGAACGCGACGATCCTGTCGGGCGTACCCGTAATAGGGAATAACGGCGGTGATACGTGTTGCGGAGGCACGGCGAAGTGCGTCAGCCATCACGATCAGTTCCATCAGGTTGTCGTTAGTGGGGTAGCAGGTGGGCTGGATGATGAAGACATCATGGCCCCGGACATTCTCATCGATCTCGACGGTGGTTTCACCATCGCTGAAGCGGCCGACAGTGGCCTGACCCATGGGAATGTGGAGTTTCTGGGCAATAGCTTTGGCAAGGTCTGGATTGGCGTTGCCAGCAAAAATCATCAGTTTGGACACGACGGCATCCTTCACGGTATCGGCGTTTGATTCAGAAGAAGCGGGAGAAAGGTGGCTGGGGTGGCAGGATTCGAACCTGCGCATGACGGGATCAAAACCCGTTGCCTTACCACTTGGCGACACCCCAGTATCGTGCTTTTTTGGCATCATTCTAGCTCTGTCAGCTTTGTGTGAAGCGGTGAAATATTCACCCCTTGAGCGACGAACCCCGTGATGCCGGAGGGTTTGCTTTCCCAGATAATCCGGGCTGCGGATTCTGTAGGGAAACGTCCAAAAATGCAAGCCCCGGTTCCGGTTAATCTTGCAGGTCCGAATTGTGAAAGCCATTCCAGGCTCTGGTTAACCTCCGGATACAGTTTGCGAACTACATCCTCACAGTCGTTTCGGTACCTCGAGGCGTCTCCCTCAAAAGCGGGCGCTATTTTGATTCTAGGGGTGTTCCTTGTCAACCCTTGCTCGGAAAAAATCTTGCCGGTGTTTATATCGCAGGCGGGTTTAAGAACCAGAAACCAGTCTTCGGGAGGATTGGCCGGGGTCAGTTGCTCCCCCACGCCTTCGCCCCAGGCGGCGTGACCACGAACAAACACCGGTACGTCGGCGCCCAGTTGCAGGCCCAGTTCCGCGAGCTGATCGATCGTCAGCCCCAATTGCCAATAGTGATTCAGTCCGAGCAGGACTGTCGCTGCATTGGAACTGCCGCCACCAAGGCCACCACCCATGGGCAGGCGCTTGTCGACGGACAGGATGATGCCCGGCAGTTTCTGTTCCCGGGTGCTGGCCAGCAGGCGGGCGGCACGAAGGATCAGGTTGTCGTCGTCCGCGATGCCGGGTATCGAGGGCTCAAGAAGGATGTCATGGCTGCCGTCCTCCGCTGGCCGGAAGGTGATGTCATCGCCGTGGTCAAGAAACTGGAACAGTGTCTGCAGCTCGTGGTAGCCGTCGGGCCGGCGCCCGACGATGTGCAGGCAAAGGTTGAGTTTGGCTGGGGAGGGCAGGGTAAACGGTTTCACCGGGCCGGGTCCGTGGTTTCATTCCAGTGGGTGACGACCAGTCTCACTCGTTTGTCCTCTTTCACCGCAGTGATGCGCGCCGGCAGTTCCGGGTAGCCGTCTATAAACGATTGCCAGCGATCGTAGCGAATTTCCCAGCCCTGTTGGCGGATCATTGCCAGTTGGTTGTTTTCATCAAACAGCAGGCGGAAATCACCTTCTGGTCCCGGCATGCCGCGAATCCACCATACCAGGCTGTTCAGGGGGAGTTGCCAGCCGGTGGCTGCTTCGATAAGGGCTTCGGGATCGCCAGAGCGATAGGTTTCACCGTCAGGCAGGGTCAGCGAGATAAAGCCGGGCACGCCCTGAAGGCTGGTCCTGCCCATGCCGAGGAAGGAGGAGGACAGCTCCAGGTCGTAGGCTTCCCGTTCCTGAATCCAGTGGTTGATAATGGCGGTGCCACTGTCGGACGGCTGTTTCACAGCGAGTTTGCCGCTCAATTCCCAGGAATGGAAACCTCGCAGCAGCTCGCTGCGCTCGCTCCAGTCAGCGGGTGGCTGGTCAGTCAGACCTTCAGGAAGGGGTTCCAGCTGAATCGAAGTACAGGCGCCCAGAGTCAGGGCGCAGGTGACTGCCAGCAGCAGTCTGGGGCTGATCAAATTCAAGGTGCCTGTTCTCCTGTCAGCCGTTCAATGGTTTCAATGAGGATCGGGTGACCGGGGTCGGCATCAATGCCTTCTTTCCAGATGATGCGTGCCTGGTCCTCGGCGCCGGTGCGCCACAATACCTCACCGTAGTGAGCGGACACTTCCGGGTCGGGGTAAGCGGCCCAGGCCTCTGACAGGTAAGCCAGGGCTTCCTGTTCCTGGCCCTGCAAGTAGAGTACCCAGCCCATGCTGTCGAGAATCGCAGGGTTTTCCGGGTCAAGTGCCAGCGCCTGCTCTATATAACCGCGCGCCTCGTCCAGTCGGTTGCTGCGGGTGGTGAGGATGTACCCCAGTGCGTTCAGAGCGACCGCATTCTGTGGGTCTTCCTCAACGATCCGTCGCAGGTCGTCTTCCGCCTGCTCTGGAGAGTCCATGCTGTCGAACAGCATGGCGCGGGCGTAACGGATCCGGATGTTGTCGGGAAAAGAGGCCAGTGCTTCGGTGGCGGCCTCCAGGGCGGCGTCTTCCCGTTCCTGGTCCAGCAGCAGGTTGACCTCAAGCAACCAGAAGTTCTCGGCCTGATCGGGATTGGCCTCGCGCAGTTCACGAATGTCGGTCAGGGCGGCATCCAGTTCGCCTTGCCCGGCCTGGAGGGCGCTGGCTCTGGCCAGGGCGGGGAAGTAGTAGTTGCCTTCCTCCACGCTGCGATAATAGCCGATAGCCTGATTGGTTTTGTTTTCCTCGTCGGCGATCCGCCCGAGGTAATAGTGGGCTTCGCTGGTGTGGTGACCCTGCTGGATCAATCGTGTCAGGTCCTGCCTGGCCAGGTCCGGCTGCCCGTTTTCCAGGGCCACGAGGGCGTGGGACAGGCGTAGGCTGGGGGTGTTGGGGAATCGTTGCATCAGTCGGCTGAATTCATCCTGGGCCGCCTGCATCTCTCCCTCGCCGATCAGCATTCGGCCGTAAAGTGTGCCCATCTGGCGGTTCGCCGGGAAGCGACGGGTGTTGACCAACAGGTGGTCCAGCGCATTGCGGCGTTCGCCCACCTGGTATAGCAGGTCACCCTTGAGGATGATGGCTGGCTGGAACTCCGGCTCGTCTTCCAGTAGCGCCTCGATGCGTTCCAGCGCCTCTTTGGGCTTGCCGGTTACCTTGAGAAGCAGGGCAGTGCTGTAATTGAGTTCTGGTGTTTCCGGGTGGCGTTCGGCCATTTGCTTGTAGAGGTCCAGCAATTCCTGCTGTTGTTCCGGCGGCAGGTTGCCGGCCATGGCGGCAAGGCTGTCGAAATCCGCATCCCCGCCGAGATCCATGATTTTTTCCATATGGGTCAGCGCGGTCTGCAGTTCGCTGTTCTTGACGGCCTGAATGGCGGATACCCGGTGCGCCTGGAGATTGTCCGGATCCACTTCCAGCCACAGACTGGCGAGCTGGCGCTGGGCATTGTCGCCGTTGAGGGACTGGGCGATGCGCATTGCCCGCTCAATCACGCCTTTGTCGCGGGATTTTTGGGCGGCATTCAGGTAATTCACCAGGGTGACGTCATAACGTCCACGCTGGGCTGCAATTTCGCCGGAGAGGAGCAGGTAAAGGACCTCTGGCTCAAAATCGGCGTAATGGATTTCCTGTTCCCTGGTGCTGTCCGGCGTGTTTCCTGCGGAAGTTTGTTCTCCGGTATCGCCCGATTTCTCCGGTGTTCCGGTCGGTGTGGCGCAACCAGCGAGTGAAAGCCCCAGAAGGCAGGAAAACAACAACGGTGCGGATTTATGCATGCAACATCCCGTATTCTGTATACAACGCATCTGCACCCGTCGCCCCGGGATGGGGGACCATGCAGTGCCGAGCCTCTATGATGGCACAAGCGTTTGATATTGCCCAACCTGTCGGCACTTCCCGAACTCTCTTGGTTTTTGGGTGGCGACAGGGGCGGCTGGTCGGTAAAATGCGGTTTACAGTCCGTACTCTGGCATAAGGCTACGCAACCCCGAAATGGCTCTGGTTACGCTGGGAATCAATCATCGCACCGCACCGGTCGAGCTGCGCGAGCGCGTCGCATTCACGCCTGAGCGCATGGCGGAAGCATTTTCCGAATTGCGCGCCATGTGCGGTGCCAGCGAAGCGGCAATACTGTCGACCTGTAACCGTACCGAGCTCTACATCGCCGGTGATGATCAGTGCGCGCCGGTAATTCTGCGCTGGCTGGCCGGTTTTCACGACCTGGATGCCGCCGATCTGGAACAGGCGCTGTACCTGCACCGTGATGGTGATGCCGTGCGCCACATGATGCGGGTCGCTGCCGGCCTGGACTCCATGGTGCTGGGTGAACCGCAGATTCTCGGGCAATTAAAGGATGCCTACGCGCTGTCCCGGGAGCACGGCGCCAGCGGTACGTTTCTTTCCCGCCTGTTCGAGCATACCTTTTCGGTGGCCAAACGGGTGCGCACTCAGACCGCCATAGGTGAGAACCCGGTGTCGGTCGCCTATGCCGCGGTCAGCATGGCGCACCACATTTTTGCGGATATGTCCCGCAACAAGGCGCTGCTGATTGGCGCCGGCAAGACCATCGAACTGGTGGCCCGCCACCTGGCCGATGCCGGTGTGAAGGATTTTCTGGTGGCCAACCGTACACTGGAGCGCGCCCAGGCGTTGGCGGAATCCCGGGGTGGCAAGGGTATTCTGCTCTCTGACATTCCCGAGCATCTCCGGGATGTGGACATAATTATTTCTTCCACGGCCAGTCCGTTGCCCATTCTGGGTAAGGGGGCCGTCGAGCGGGCTTTGAAAAAACGAAAGCACCGGCCCTATTTCATGGTGGATATTGCGGTGCCCAGGGATATTGAACCGGAAGTGGCTTCGCTGGCCGATGTCTACCTTTATACCGTGGACGACCTGCGGCAGGTGATTGAAGAGAACATTCGCTCCCGCGAGGGTGCCGCCCGGGAAGCGGAAAACCTGGTGACTGACGGGGTTCAGGATTTTCTGAGCCAGTTGCGGGCGCTGGATGCGGTATCCACTCTCAAGGAGTTTCGGCAGCGAGCAGAAGCCCTGCGGGATGCCGAAACCGAAAAGGCGTTGCGGGCCCTGCGTAACGGCGGTGATCCAGAAACCGTGTTGCGCAGTCTTGCCCGTGGCCTAACCAATAAATTCCTCCACGAACCTTCCATTCAGGTTCGCAAGGCAACAACCGAAGGTCGCAGTGAAGTGACTGAGTGGCTGAGGGAGCTACATCAACTGGATTCCCAGAACGACGACGCCACCACCCCGGAAAAACTATGAAATCATCGATCCAGAACCGCCTCGAGCAATTGTCAGATCGCTTCGAGGAAGTCAGTGCGTTATTGAGTGATGCCAGCGTTATTTCCAACCAGGAAAAATTCCGGGACCTCTCCCGGGAGTTCGCAGAAATCGAGCCGATTGTTCACTGTTTCCAGGCCTGGAAAAAATCCCTGGCGGATATTGAAGAGGCCCGTGAACTGGCCCGTGATGGCGACGCCGACATGAGGGAGATGGCCGAGGAAGAGCTGACGCTGGCCGAGCAGAAAACCGACGAGCTCGACGAAGAGTTGCAGCGGCTGATGCTGCCGAAAGACCCCAATGACGGCAAGAACGTGTTCCTGGAGATTCGTGCCGGCACCGGCGGTGATGAGGCCGCCATTTTCGCCGGGGATCTGTTCAAAATGTACCTGCGTTACGCCGAGCGCCATCGCTGGCAGGTGGAAGTGATCAGCGAGAGCGAAGGCGAACACGGCGGCTTCAAGGAAATGATTGCCCGGGTGGCGGGTGCTGGAGTGTATGGCGCGCTGAAATTCGAATCCGGTGCCCATCGGGTGCAGCGTGTGCCGGAAACCGAGTCCCAGGGACGCATCCATACGTCGGCCTGTACCGTGGCGGTGATGCCGGAAGCGGACGAAGCGGAAGCGATCGAGATCAACAAGGCTGACCTGCGGGTGGACACTTTCCGTGCCTCCGGCGCCGGTGGTCAGCACGTCAACAAGACGGATTCGGCCATTCGCATTACCCACCTGCCCACGGGCTTGGTGGTGGAGTGCCAGGAAGAGCGTTCCCAGCATAAAAACCGCGCCAAGGCGATGAGCCTGCTGGCGTCGCGACTGCAGAACGCGGAAACCGAGCGCCAGCAGAAATCCATGGCGGATACCCGCAAGAGCCTGGTGGGCAGTGGTGATCGGTCAGAGCGTATTCGCACTTACAATTTCCCCCAGGGGCGAGTGACCGATCATCGCATCAACCTGACATTGTACAAGCTGGATGAAGTCATCTCCGGCGATCTCGACGCGGTGGTGGTTCCATTGCAGCAGGAACACCAGGCTGAACTGCTCGCATCCCTCTCAGATGAGTGAGTCGTCGCTTACCTGTGATTCCCTGCTGCGGAATGCGACCATCGCGATTGCCGGAGAGTCCCCGCGGCTGGATGCCGAGTTGCTGCTCAGCTACGTGACCGGGCTGTCCCGCACCAGTTTCCGTGCCTGGCCGGAACGGCAGGTGACGGCCACCGAGGCGAGACGCTTCGAAGCACTGGTCCAGCAGCGCGCCAGCGGACATCCGGTGGCCTATCTGCTTGGTGAACAGGAATTCTGGTCGCTTCCTTTAAAGGTGAATGCCTCTACGCTGATTCCCCGGCCGGATACGGAGTGTCTGGTGGAGGCGGCGTTGGGGCTACCGATTCCTGATGACGCGCAGGTGCTGGATCTGGGTACGGGAACCGGTGCCATTGCCCTGGCGCTGGCCAGTGAACGTGGCCGCTGGCAGGTGTTGGCGTGTGATGCGGTGGCATCGGCGGTGGAGCTTGCTGCCGAAAATGCCCAGCGCCTGAATTTGTCGGTTACCGTGGTATTGAGTCATTGGTTTGACAACCTGCCGGCAGGACGTTTTGACCTGATTGTTTCCAATCCGCCGTACGTTGCCAGTGGTGATCATCATCTTGGTGAGGGGGATGTGCGGTTTGAACCTTCGTCCGCGCTGGTCGCCGGCGACGATGGTCTGGACGATATCCGGGTGATTGTGGCAGCCAGTCCACAGAGGCTGAGCGCCAATGGCTGGCTAATGGTTGAGCACGGTTTCGATCAGGGCAACGCGGTTCGTGATCTGTTCCGGAAGGCGGGGCTGGTTGCTGTGGAGACTCGTCGGGATTATGGCAATCGCGACCGGTTGACGCTGGGTCAATGGCCGGGCTGAATAGTCAGAACTATGGGTTTTCAAATGGGGGTGGGCAATGCTCGGCGATGAAGAGCTGATGCGTTACAGCCGGCAGATTCTGATGCCGGCGTTCGATATTGCTGGACAGGAGAAGCTGAAGTCTGCCCGCGTGCTGGTGGTGGGAGCCGGTGGTCTGGGTTGTCCGGTGGCGCTTTATCTGGGTGCGGCTGGTGTGGGTCATCTTACTTTGGTTGATGATGATGCCATCGAGTTGGCTAACCTTCAGCGTCAGATTGCCTTCAGTCAGGATCAGTTGGGGGATGCCAAGGCGGAGAGCCTGGCGGATCGGGTGCGCCGGATCAATCCGCTGGTGTCGGTGGAGGTCATTGGCCATCGTCTGGAGAATGATGAACTGGTGCGCCAGGTGGGTGAGGCGAGCCTGGTGGTGGATTGCACGGATAACTTTAATACCCGGTTTGCCCTGAACCGGGCCTGTGTTGCGGCGAAGGTGCCGCTGGTTTCCGGCGCGGCCATTCGCGGTGAGGGGCAGTTGTCGGTCTATGATTCCCGTGATCCGGAGAGTCCCTGTTACCACTGTCTGTATCCGGAGCAGGGCAATGAGGATTTGTCCTGTTCTGAGGCCGGTGTTATCGGGCCTTTGGTGGGGATGATCGGGGCCAGTCAGGCGATGGAGGCGGTGAAGGTGATTTCCGGGGTTGGTCGGCCTTTGGTGGGGCGTTTGCTGATTCTGGATGCCTGGAGGATGGAATGGCGGGAGATGAAGCTGGCGCGGGATCCTGGTTGCCCGGTTTGTTCAGAGTAATGGTGGTTGGCAGGGTCGGGG
>NZ_JBJJLB010000013.1:0-9307 GCF_045449795.1 Marinobacter alkalisoli | reverse complement strand
CCCTGCCTCCGACTTGTGAGTTAGCCTTTTAGCGCCTGAAACTTCGCAATCGCTTCCTTTCTACTTTCCTTCAGATCCACAATTGGCCGTGGATAACCCTTCGGAATAACACCACCCCTACCGGGATCATGGATGCGTTTGTCGTCCAGCTTCCGCAATTCTGGAACCCATTCACGAATAAACTCCCCCTTCGGATCGAACCGTTCACTTTGGGTCACCGGGTTGAACACCCGGAAATAGGGGGCGGCGTCGGTGCCGGTGGAGGCGCTCCATTGCCAGCCGCCATTGTTGGAGGCCAGGAAGCCGTCTACCAGCTTGGACATGAAGTAAGCCTCGCCGAGGCGCCAGTCGATGAACAGGTTCTTGGTCAGGAACATGGCGGTGATCATGCGTAGGCGGTTGTGCATCCAGCCGGTCTGGTTGAGTTGGCGCATGGCGGCGTCGACGATGGGGATGCCGGTGTGGCCGGTTTTCCAGGCTTCGAAGTGTTCCCCCGGGGTGTTCCAGCTGAGGTTTTCGGTTTCGGGTTTGAACGCCCGGTGCATGCTGACCCGTGGGTAGTGGTAGAGGATATGGATGTAGAAGTCCCGCCACGCGATTTCGTTAACCCAGGTGCTCAGGCCTTCCTGGTTGCCGCCTGCACCCTGGGCCTGGCGGGCGGCGATCAGGCATTGGCGCCCGGACAGCACGCCGTTGGCGAGGTAGGGCGAGAGTTGGCTGGTGCCGTCGATGGCGGGGAAATCCCTTTGTTCCTTGTAGTTGCCTCCCCGTTCGCTGAGAAAAGCGTCGAGCTGGTCGTGGGCGGCGTTCTCGCCGGTTTTGACCAGGGCCGGAGGGGCGTCGGCGAAGCCGGCCGGGATGGCGTCGAGTTGTTGCGGTTTTACTGCATCGCCCTGTGGCGCGGGAACCGGGAAGACGGTCGGGTTGCTTTCTTCGATCCAGGTGCGCCAGCGGCGGGAGAAGGGGGTGAAAACGGAATAGGGTTCCTGCTGCTGGGTCAGTATTGCTCCGACCGGGGCTACGGTCTGGTCCCGGTATTTGTTCGCCTTGATGTCGCAGGCCGTCAGTTGTTCCCTGGCCGTCTTGTCCCGTCGGCGTTCGTTGATGCCGTATTCCTCGTTGAAGTGCACGGTGGTGATGTCGTTTTCGCGGCAGTGACGGGTCAGCGATTCGATGCTGTCGCTGAACTGGTGTGCTTCTAGGAAGGTCAGGGGGATGCCCAGCTTCGCGAGTTCCCTGGCCAGGGCGTTGGCGTGGGCGATGACGAAATGGACCCGGGCAGGGGACCAGTCGTGCTCCTGCCATTGTTGCGGTGTCACGATAAAGCAGGCTTTGACCGGGCCTCCGGCCTTGCAGGCGGCGGTCAGTGCCGGGTTGTCGGCCAGGCGGAGGTCGTTGCGGAACCAGACAAGTTGGGTCATCAAACTTCCTGTCAGAGGGTGGCGGTAAAGCGGGTAAGGGTAATTACCATCGCTCTGGATGAGTAAATATCATGATCAGGATATTCGCTGGAAGGCATTGATTGGATTATAGTTAAATCTGTTTTTTCGCCAGAATGTTCAGGATGCCAATGGCCGATAAAAAAGAAGAATCCGCGCCGCCGCGTGATGGGATCTGGGCTCGCCCCTATACCCTGGAATCCGGGCAGACCCAGTTTCATGAGCTCAGCCAGACGCGCCTCTGGGTCACCCGGCTTGATCTTGAGTGGCAGATTCGATCGGAAACCGTCAGAAAAGATGTCGACCCCATGCGCTGGACTGAACAGACCAGCCATGTATTGCCGGGCAGCGGTGTTCCGTTACAGCGGTTTGTACGGCCGGATGACAGTAATGAAGTGGTGTTTCTACCTGCGCTGGCTAGCCTCCCCACGGTGATCCGGCCCTATCAGCCGTTAACGATTCCCGCCGGTAGCGAGTGTGTGATCTATGTTGGTACGGTGGTGTGGATGCAGATCTGCGTTGGCCGACAGCGTACCCAACTGACAGAGCTGGCGCTGGCGGAGCCTTCGCAGACCTGGGTCGGGAAAAATACCATGGAAGGGGAGTTGTGTTATTCGGCCCCCAGCTATGCCCGCCTGGTTCTTGAGGCGGTACCCAAGCGCCCCTGGCGAGCTATTACTCCGGTGAAAATCGTGAACCGCCGCTCCGAACCGCTGTTGCTGGAGCGTTTTAGCCTGCCGACGCCGTTGCTGTCGTTGCACCAGAACGAACGGGGACAGCTGTGGACGCCGGGAGTGAAGGTTGTCTGTGAAACCGAAATGAATTCCGCCAGCCTGAATGTGGATCGGACGCTGTTCGCGGCGGCCGGTACCTGCAAACTGGTGTCACCAGCGCGTGAGAAAGGCGGCCGCGGGCGACTGATACGAACGTTCGACAGAATGTTCGGATAAGAATGCGAGTGCCAACAATGGAGCCAGTGGTTTGATCGAGGAAATGGAAAGCAGTCTGGTGGAGGTGGCCAGTGGTTTGCCCTGGATGCAGTGGCTCAGCGCCGCGTTCCTGCTGATTCTGGGCATTGTCCTGGGGTCCCTGGCGGCACGGAGCGTTTCCCGCGTCATGCAGGCAAGAACATCGCGACACCATACGGTGATGTTCCGCCGTCTGGTGTTCTATATTGTGGTTGCCCTGTTTGCCATGGCAGCACTTCGGGAGGCGGGATTTTCGCTGGATGTGCTTCTCGGGGCTGCGGGTATCCTGACGGTGGCCATTGGCTTTGCTTCCCAGACCTCGGCCTCGAACATGATCAGCGGGCTTTTCCTGTTGGTGGAGCGGCCCTTTGAAATCGGTGATTTTATTGAAGTGGATGCCACCCTTGGGGAGGTCGTCGGCATTGATATGCTGAGTGTGAAACTGAGAACCACCGATAACCTGTATGTACGGATTCCCAATGAGACCCTGATCAAGACCCGGGTGGTGAACCGTTCCCGGTTTCCGATTCGCCGTCTCGACCTGACGGTGGGTATTGCCTACGCTGAAGATGTGGAGAAGGTCGAAGCACTGCTTCTGGAGCTGGCCGGGCGTAATCCGGCCTGCCTGGAGGAGCCGCGACCGTTTGTGCTGGTCACGTCATTCGGACCGTCCTCCGTTGACCTGCAGTTTTCGTTCTGGGTACCGAAAGAGCGGGTACTGGAAAGCCGCAGTAGCATGATGGTGGACATCAAGAAGACTCTGGACCGAAAAGGAATCGAGATTCCGTTTCCCCATACCAGTATTTATGCCGGAAGCCATTCCGCCCCCTTCCGGGTGGAACTGCTGCGACCGGAGAGAGCGACCCATAAGGAACTGCCGGATGCCGACGAAAACGGATAAACCCACAAAACCTGTCACGTACCCGACGCTTGAGGGCAGGATCAACCTTGGCTGGCGGGAGTGGGTGGCGTTGCCCGACCTGGATATTCCCCGGCTCAAGGTGAAAGTGGACACCGGGGCCCGCACGTCCTGTCTGCATACTTTTCGCGTTGAGCCGTACGATGGTGACGGTGAGCGTCGCGTGCGTTTCTGGGTGCACCCGGTCCAGAACAACCTTCACCACGTAGTGGAATGTGATGCGGCCGTACTGGATGAACGCTCAGTATCGGATTCCGGTGGCCACCGGGAGCTGAGGCTGGTGATCGAGACCCGTCTGGTGATCGGTGATGCCGTGTGGCCCATCGAAATGACATTGACCAACCGGGACTCCATGCGGTTCCGGATGTTGCTGGGGCGTACCGCCATGGCGAGGCGCTCCGTTATATATCCTGAAGCTTCCTACCTTGCCGGTGAACCGGCCCTAAGGACGATCAAATGAAGATAGCGATTCTGTCGCGTAACCGTCACCTGTACTCCACTCGTCGTCTGGTCGAGGAAGGTATCAATCGGGGGCATGAAGTGCGGGTTATCGACTGCCTTCACTGCTCCATGAACATCACATCGTCCAATCCCCAGATCCACTACCACGAAGAGGTGCTGGAGAATTTTGACGTGGTGGTGCCGCGAATTGGTGCTTCGGTCACTTTCTACGGCACGGCGGTCTTGCGGCAGTTTGAAATGATGGGGGTATTTCCCGTCAACGAGTCTGTGGCCATTACCCGGTCCCGGGACAAGCTGCGCTCGCTCCAGCTGCTGGCCCGCAAGGGCGTGGGCATGCCGGTGACCGGTTTTGCCAACAAGCCGGACAACGTGCCCGAACTGCTGAAGATGGTGGGTGGCGCGCCGGTGGTGATTAAGCTGTTGCAGGGTACCCAAGGCATTGGCGTGGTGCTGGCGGAAACCCGCAAGGCCGCAGAAAGCGTGATTGAGGCTTTCATGGGCCTGAAAGCGGACATTCTGGTGCAGGAATTCATCAAGGAAGCTGGCGGTGCCGATATCCGCTGTTTCGTTATTGGTGACAAGGTTATTGCGGCCATGAAACGCCAGGGCGCAGACGGGGAATTCCGTTCCAACCTGCATCGAGGCGGCACCGCCTCGCTGATTCGCATTACCCCGGAAGAGCGTCGCACCGCAATAACCGCCGCCAAGGCCATGGGCCTGAATGTGGCCGGCGTGGACCTGTTGCGCTCCAGTCGCGGCCCTCTGGTGATGGAGGTGAACTCGTCACCGGGGCTGGAAGGCATCGAGAATGCCACCGGCAAGAACGTCGCGGGGATGATCGTTAACTGGATTGAGAAAAATCAGAAACCCTGGAAAACCCGCACCAAAGGGAGAGGTTGAGATGGCCAGAGCGCCATTTGTCATCGCCGGTACCGAGATCAAGGCGGGCACGCGCCAAACTGTGGAAGTGCCGGTTGCCAAGTTGTATACCCACACACCGCTGCACATTCCGGTGGAGGTGATTCATGGTCGCCGGGACGGGCCAGTGTTGATGGTCTGTGGCGCCATCCACGGGGATGAAATCAACGGCGTGGAGATTGTCCGTCGGGTGCTGACCAATTCGGCACTGCGACACCTGCGGGGTACCCTGCTGGCCGTGCCCATTGTCAATATTTTCGGGTTCGTGCAACGCACTCGCTACCTGCCTGACCGGCGAGACCTGAACCGGTGTTTCCCGGGCAGTGAGAGCGGTTCCCTGGGGGGGCGTATTGCCTATCTGTTGCGCACCCAGATCATGGAACATGTCACTCATATCATCGATCTGCACACCGGGGCGATTCACCGGTTCAACCTGCCGCAGATTCGCGCCGAGCTGAAGAATCCGGAAACCATCCGCATGGCGGAAGCCTTCGGTGCACCGATTATCATCAACGCCAGCCTGCGGGAAGGCAGCTTGCGGGCCTATGCGGATTCCCTGGATATACCTGTCGTGACCTTTGAGGGGGGAGAAGCCCTGAGGTTTGATAACGTGGTTATCACCAGTGGCGTGAAAGGGGTCATCCGGGTGATGCGGGAATTGGAAATGGTGCCCGCCAAGAAAAGCCCGAAAGCTCCCAGAAAGCGTTCTGAGACCGCTGCCAACTCCCTATGGGTGCGTGCGGACATTGATGGCATCATGCGCCCCGTGGCCCACCTTGGCCAGAAAGTCCGCAAGGGGCAGAAACTGGCCATGGTGGCGGACCCGTTCGGTGAAACCGAGGCGGCAGTGCTGTCCCCGGTTTCCGGCATTGTGATTTGCGTGAACAATCTGCCGCTGGTGAACGAAGGCGAAGCCATTTATCACATCGCCCGTTTTGACGAGCTGGGCGAGGCTGAGAAAGCGATGAACTATTTTCGCAGCTCCTATGAAGCGGAAGTGGGTGAGGCTGTGGTGCCAGTCCATCCATGGGACGAGCAGCAGAAGTAACCCGCGGGACAATCAGGAAGATTTGCGACGGTCTGTTATTGATCCGCGTCCTGAAAGGTCTCGCGGATTTCCAGCACCTCATCCAGATTGTCCATCAACGCGTTGGCGCAATCCGGATCAATCCGCTGGCCGGAAAGGGATCTGATTTCGTCCAGCGATTGTTCAACGGTCCATGCTTCCTTGTATGGACGACGGCTGGTCAGTGCATCGAAAATATCCGCCACGGTGACAATTCTGGCTTCCAGGGGAATGTCCTTGCCCGCTAATCCATCTGGATAACCGGAGCCATCAAAGGCTTCGTGGTGGTGGGCGATGATGTTCAACAGCATTGTGGTGTGCTGGATGTCTCCCATGCGGTAGTTGCGGAGCAGTTTTTCTGCCATGGCCTTACCTTTGGAAGTGTGAGTTTTCATAACCTCAAACTCTGCCTTTGTCAGCTTCCCGGGCTTGAAGAGGATGCTATCCGGAATGGCGACTTTACCGATATCGTGTAGTGGCGCGAACAGGTAGACGTATTCGGGAAACTGATCATCGTTTGCGCTGGCGGAGACGACGTGACGTGCGATGACTCTGGCGTAACGGGACATACGCTGGAGATGGGCGCCGGTTTCCGGGTCCCGCGAATAAGTAAGATCCAGTGCAGATTGAACGGTGGAGAGTAGAGTTCGAACCAGGCTGAAGGAATTGAATATAAGCAATGCTATCAGGTCCGCCACCAGGTTCAGCTGACTGATGCAGGCGGGATCGAACGCGTTCTCTTGCTCGGCGTTGAAGAAGATGAAGCCGAGTAATTCGTCGTCAAAGAACAGTGGCAGCGTATAGCTCCCCCGGTACCCGGCCTGATAGATCTTCTGGGCATGGACGTGTGAGCTGTTTCTGAAAACAGACAAGTCCTGTTCGAGCCTTGCACCTCTGGACTGGGCCAGCAGGCTGAGAGAGTGGCAACTGGACAGGGTTGACTGATAGTGATTTAAGGGCGTTTCCTTGCCACTGTAGGTAAAGGTTCTGACCTTGTCGGTGGCTTTGTCGTATAACGCTATGGAAACTCGTGTTATCTGCGGGTGCAGATCCCTGACAACCTGATGCAAATGCACCAGTTTCTCTGCGAGCGAGTCAGACTGGTTGAGAGGTAAGCGTCCGGCCATCACACCTTGTCAGTAATAGCCGGCTTCCAGTTGTGAGGCAATAGCTCATCGATGGCGTTGTTCTTCTGCATCGGGAGACGGGTCAGCACATCCTTCAGATAGGCATACGGATCATGTCCGTTCAGCTTCGCCGACTGGATCAGAGTCATGATGGCAGCCGCACGCTGACCACTGCGCAGTGATCCCGCGAACAACCAGTTGGAGCGGCCCAGCGCCCAGGGCCGGATCTGGTTTTCCACCCAGTTGTTGTCGATGGGCACAGCACCATCGTCCAGGTAGCGCGTCAGCGCTGCCCAGCGTTTGAGGCTGTAATCCAACGCTTTGGCCGTGCCGGAACCATCCGGCACTTTCTGGCGATGCGCCAGCATCCACTGATGCAGCGCATCAGCAATCGGCTTGGCTTTTGTTTCCCGGATTTCCTGCCGCTTGTCCGGTGGCAGGTCTTTGGTGTCCCGCTCGATTTCGTAGAGCCTTCCGATGTACTCCAGCGCCTTAGCGGCTAGCTCGCTCTTGTTGGCTTCGTGCAGATCGTAGAACTTGCGCCGGGCGTGGGCCATGCAACCGATCTCGATGATGCCGTTGCCGAACCCGGCCTTGTAACCAGCGTAATCATCACAGACCAGCTTGCCCTGCCAGTCACCCAGGAAGGTGCGGGCGTGTTCGCCTGCACGGCTGGGCGCGAAGTCATAAACGGTGGCTTTCAGGTCCGAGAACGGTGTGGTGCAGTAAGCCCAGACGTAGGCCTTGTGGGTTTTCTTCTTGCCCGGGGCCAGCATGCTGACCGGGGTTTCATCGGCATGCAGAACGCTGTGGTCCAGCAGGGTGTTTCTCAGCGCATCCACCAGGGGCTGTAACTGCACACCGCAGGCACCGACCCATTCGGCCAGGGTGGAGCGCGGAATTTCGAGGCCGGCGCGACCGAAGATGCGTTCCTGACGGTACAGCGGTAGATGATCGGCGTACTTGGCCACCAGGACCTGAGCCAGCAGACCAGCGGTGGGAATGCCCTTGTCGATCACCTGCGGTGGCACCGGTGCCTGGACCAGGGTCTCGCAACTGTCACAGACCCACTTGCCCCGGATGTGGCGTTCCACCGTGAACTCGCCCGGAACGTAGTCCAGCTTTTCGCTGACGTCTTCGCCGATGCGCTTGAGCTGGCAGCCGCAGCGGCACTGAGTGTTTTCGGGCTCGTGGTGGATCAGGGTGCGGGGCAGTTCCGGCGGCAGCGGGGTGCGCTTGGGCTTTTGCTTTGGCCGGGCAGCTTTCTGCTCCTCGGTCATCGCCTGTTCCAGCTCGACTTCGATAGCCGCCAGGTCGCTGTCGATCAGTTCATCCAGCAGTCGTCCCTGGACGGCGTCCAGTTGCTCGCTGCGCCGGGCATACTTATGGCGCTTGAGGATGGCCACTTCGTGAGTCAGCTTCTCGATGACCGCATCACGGTGCACCAGGGCCCGCTCCTTGTTCTCGACACGATCGAACAGTTCCGTGGCAAGAGCACGGAGCTGATCGGCAGAGAGTTGGTCGAGATCGGGGCGCTGAGTCATGCCCGTCAGTATGCCAAGTCCATGTGCCGCAAGCGATTCGCGGTTCTGGCTATGGCGATATCACTCAGCTTATGGTTACAGAATGGAGATCACGCCTTCAGCGCCAAGGCGTTGCCAGGGCAGGCCCTGAACCAGAGCGGATAACTGTTCCTCAGTCAGGCGCAGTTGGTCACCGCGCCAGGCTTCGCCCCAGTGGAACTTGCCCCGATTCAGCCGGCGAGCACAGAGCCAGATGCCCAGGCCATCGTGGATCAAGACCTTCATCCGGTTGCCCCGTTTGTTGGCAAACAGGTAGGCGCAATGCGGCCTGGCAGAACCGAAGACCTGAATAACCCGAGCCAGCGCTTTGTCTGGCCCGGCTCGCATGTCCAGCGGCTCAGTGGCCAGCCAGATCTCGTCAATGCGGATCATCCCAGCAGATCCCGCAACAGGGCGGCACACTGGTGGGCCTGCTCCGCAGGCCACTCCACCACCACCGCACCACCGGCGCGGGGAATCTCGATGCGGATGGTGCTACGCTTATCCGAGACCGATTGGTTGCCCGGTGCAGAGGTTGCAGCAGGCAGATTAACCGGAACAAATCCCGGTGTTGCTGGTGTTTTATCCGCTCGCTGCGCTTCACTCATCCAGCGCCGGACCATGTTGGCGTTGAGACCGTTATCCAGTGAAATCCGGGAAACGGAGGCCCCGGGTTCCAGGCATTTGGCGACAATCTCGGCTTTGAATTCGCGGGAAAACCGGCGACGGCGTTGGTAGGGCTTGGTTACGCTTAATTCGTTCATGTTAAGTGTCCACTAGAAAATAAGTGGACACTATCCTGACGTTGGCAGCGCCGTGCTCAAGATGGGATCACCGGACGCTTAC
>NZ_JBJJLB010000012.1:0-5887 GCF_045449795.1 Marinobacter alkalisoli | reverse complement strand
TAACAAGTGACTGTGGTGTCAATCGCATATATTAAGCCACTTTTTCACGCCACGGTTCCTGATTTTTGACCATGGTATTGAGCACCACAATCATCTTTCGCATGCAGGCAACGACGGCCACTTTTGGAATCTTCCCCTGGGCCTTCAAGCGTTCGTAAAAGCGTTTGAAAACGGGATTGCACTGAATGGATGAGAGCATGGCCATGAACATCACGGTTCGGACTCTGGGGCGCCCACCTCGTATCCTCCGTTTGCCATTGAGCTTGCCGCTGTCTCGATTGATGGGTGCGACACCGACCAGTGCGGCGATCTCCTTTCGGTTCAGAGAGCCGAGCTCCGGCAGCTCACTCAGGAAGGTGTAGGCGAGCACTTTTCCGACACCGGGCACACTGGTCATGATGTCCATTTTGGTACGCCAGTGATCCACTTTGGCCACTTCCTGCTCGATTTGTCGGGTGATCGTTTCAATCTGGCTCTGCAGCATCCTGAGTAAGCTTTTAATGGATCGGTGAAGGGGTTTTGGCATGATCTGGAGACGGTTTTTCTCCATGGTGGACATCTCCATAAGCTGAGCCCGCCTGGCCAATAAGTCTCTGATCTTTTGTGATGTTTTGTCCGGGATAGGTCTGAATTCCGGCTTGAGTGTGGCAGCATATTTGGCAATCACCTGGGCATCAATACGGTCAGTTTTGGCGAGCACGCCGATGGCCTGAGCGTAACGTCTGACACTGGTGGGATTGACGACTATGATCGGTAAGCCTGCCTGATTGCAGGCCTGAACCAGGGCATGCTCATGGCGCCCTGTGGCCTCCACCACGATTCGTTCAATATCGTAGTCCTTGAGGATCTTCACGAACCGACGAATGTGGGCTTCGCTATTGGGAATTGAATAAAACTGTCCGGAAGGATGGAGAGCGATATCAAGGTTGGCTTTACCAACGTCGACACCGATATTCAGTGAAGTTTGGATTTCTGTGGTGTTCATAATAAGCTGACTCTGCCTTGCTATACGGGCTCGAGGCCCCGATGACTGTACGAGTTATCGCTTGAGAGTCATGCAGCGCTACGCACTTGTTACCGGTCTCTCGAATGAGGAGCCTGCCAACATCGAGCTGCTGCATGAAGGCCCCCAGCGGCCACTGGGGGTGGGCCTCAATTTACCCAAACACGGCAGAAATTATCCATACAAAGCCAGTCACGGCGACGGCTACTACATTGCGGCTTCGCCTCCATTCCGTAGCCGCGCGTGCTGGGCGGCGTTATGGCTACAAGGAAGTCGAGTGAAGACGAAAGTTTATCTATCCATTTTTGCTAGCCTAATTTTGGCAGTGTTTGTCAGCTCAATAGGCGGAGTTTTTGGCGAGGAACTGGCAGAGCACGTCAAGAAAGAGACTGCTGAATTGGCGTTGGATGGCAGGTCAATATCAGATCTTTCCCGAGAAGAAGCCAATGCATTGATGCGCTCTCCGGAATTTTTGGACCGCTTGGTCGCCGCTGAGAAAGAGGTATCTGACGAGTACTGGTGGTATGTTGGCGCGAACTTCGCCATCCAAATATTACTAATTCTTGTCATTTGCTTGGTTTGCGGAAAATTTGTAATTCATACAGTGGCCAAGCATGCGAGGCCATAACCAGGCGGTCAACCGGACGCCAAAAGCGTGCCGCTTTTGGTTCCCTCCGCTGGCGCTCCGGCGCCGGTTACCTAAGCGTTAAGGCTAAGGTGCCTAGTGAATCCTGTTAGTTGGTTCTTAAGAAAACGGGCGATCAAAAAGCATGTCAGGGTGCTTGGCCCTGCGCTGAGAGAAAGGTATGGCCACAAGAGAAACTACTCGGCGGCGGAAGTGACCGATACATCAAGGTCGTTGAGCTTACCCGACAAATATCTTTGTTACGCCGTCGCGCTGTATTGCACCAAAGATGAGTACGAAAGAAGTAAAACCTGGCCACAGTCTATGGTTATGGATTACGCAATGGCGAGAGCAGTGAGCTTCAATATCGCAGTTGTTATGGCGGCCAGCGGAACGTCCGAAGCAGGGGGTTCCTCTGGCAGTGAATTCGGAGATGGCTTTGGCGGCGGTGATGGTATTTGAACAACAATGGCTCCGATGCAAGTCCAGCCTTAACAAGGCAGTCAACCGGACGCCAAAAGCGTGTCGCTTTTGGTGCCCTCCGCTGCGCTCCGGCGCTGGTTACTTTCAGCGTTAGTGGCCAAGGAGAGCTATGAATCAGGCAATCCATTTCAAAACGTCGATGTTTGATGTCTCGAAGGAAAAAGAGAATCCCATAAACCCGATACATGGGCTTTCCCTTCTGGAATGGTTGAGGAAAAAGCTCGAAGGCAAGATAGAGATTACGGAGCCGGAAGCCGAGGATTGGGGCTGGTACAGTGAGCTCGAATACGAAGGTGGCAGTTACCTGATTGGAGCATGTGCGTTTTACGAGAAAGGCGATGATCCAACATCAGAAATCGAGTGGGTCTTTCAGGTCCATAAATACCGTAGCCTGAAAGAGAAGTTGCTTGGTCAAAACAAGATGACTACCTTCGACAGTTGCTTCCAATTTTTCAAAGGGCTTCTTGATCAGGAGCCTGGAATCAAAGAGGTGGAGGTTGCCTGAGCCACTAACAAGGCAATCAAATTCGTTCCGGCCTTTGGCCTCCACCGGACGCCCTTGTCAGGGCGCCGTTTATTGCTGGCGTTAAAGGCTCCAGGGAGTATTTCGGTGAGCAAGGAAGACCTTTCCCCAGAAGACCAGGCCTACTACAAGCGCTTTGAGGTCAAGCCGCTACGAGTATTGCTGCATTTTTTGGCAGTCGTTTACTTGGTGTTTGTATTCGCCATTGGTGGTCTCCAGTTCAGCGGAGGCTTTTTCAGCGGCGTCGTTGGGAGCTTTATCCTAATTCAAGGTATAGATCTCTCTCACAAAAGATTGATCGTTGTTGGCTGGTTCATTTCAGTTGTGAGCGTCTTACAGACGATATCTTTGGCATTTTCGTGACTAGCGAGAGCTGACGGAAAAGCCTTTAACAAATAGTTGTAGTACGTTTCGGGCCTGTCGGCCCTACACCGGACGCCCATTTCGCTGCGCTACATGGGCGCCGCTAAACAAGGGCGTTATATGCACGAGGTGTCTAATTGAGGGAAGTGTGGCTTTTTTATGGCGAGGGTGGCCGCTTTGTTGGCGGGGCATTCACAGAGTTAGATGCTGCAGAAGCGTGGATTTACCACAATCGTCTCACTGGCGTACTCACGAAAACTCCGGTCAATAGCGGAGTGCTCGATTGGGCAATTGAGACTGACTCACATAATATGACCCCAGAGACACTTGATGCCAAAAGGAGCGATCCCGCGTTTGTGGGTGGTTTTTCCTCGGCCTCCCAAGAACATTACCACTATGAACACGGCCTTCGAGACTAAATCATATAACAATGCCATTCACCGGATGCCAAAACCTCCGCTTCGCTGTAAGCGTCCGGCCATCACACCTTGTCAGTAATAGCCGGCTTCCAGTTGTGAGGCAATAGCTCATCGATGGCGTTGTTCTTCTGCATCGGGAGACGGGTCAGCACATCCTTCAGATAGGCATACGGATCATGTCCGTTCAGCTTCGCCGACTGGATCAGAGTCATGATGGCAGCCGCACGCTGACCACTGCGCAGTGATCCCGCGAACAACCAGTTGGAGCGGCCCAGCGCCCAGGGCCGGATCTGGTTTTCCACCCAGTTGTTGTCGATGGGCACAGCACCATCGTCCAGGTAGCGCGTCAGCGCTGCCCAGCGTTTGAGGCTGTAATCCAACGCTTTGGCCGTGCCGGAACCATCCGGCACTTTCTGGCGATGCGCCAGCATCCACTGATGCAGCGCATCAGCAATCGGCTTGGCTTTTGTTTCCCGGATTTCCTGCCGCTTGTCCGGTGGCAGGTCTTTGGTGTCCCGCTCGATTTCGTAGAGCCTTCCGATGTACTCCAGCGCCTTAGCGGCTAGCTCGCTCTTGTTGGCTTCGTGCAGATCGTAGAACTTGCGCCGGGCGTGGGCCATGCAACCGATCTCGATGATGCCGTTGCCGAACCCGGCCTTGTAACCAGCGTAATCATCACAGACCAGCTTGCCCTGCCAGTCACCCAGGAAGGTGCGGGCGTGTTCGCCTGCACGGCTGGGCGCGAAGTCATAAACGGTGGCTTTCAGGTCCGAGAACGGTGTGGTGCAGTAAGCCCAGACGTAGGCCTTGTGGGTTTTCTTCTTGCCCGGGGCCAGCATGCTGACCGGGGTTTCATCGGCATGCAGAACGCTGTGGTCCAGCAGGGTGTTTCTCAGCGCATCCACCAGGGGCTGTAACTGCACACCGCAGGCACCGACCCATTCGGCCAGGGTGGAGCGCGGAATTTCGAGGCCGGCGCGACCGAAGATGCGTTCCTGACGGTACAGCGGTAGATGATCGGCGTACTTGGCCACCAGGACCTGAGCCAGCAGACCAGCGGTGGGAATGCCCTTGTCGATCACCTGCGGTGGCACCGGTGCCTGGACCAGGGTCTCGCAACTGTCACAGACCCACTTGCCCCGGATGTGGCGTTCCACCGTGAACTCGCCCGGAACGTAGTCCAGCTTTTCGCTGACGTCTTCGCCGATGCGCTTGAGCTGGCAGCCGCAGCGGCACTGAGTGTTTTCGGGCTCGTGGTGGATCAGGGTGCGGGGCAGTTCCGGCGGCAGCGGGGTGCGCTTGGGCTTTTGCTTTGGCCGGGCAGCTTTCTGCTCCTCGGTCATCGCCTGTTCCAGCTCGACTTCGATAGCCGCCAGGTCGCTGTCGATCAGTTCATCCAGCAGTCGTCCCTGGACGGCGTCCAGTTGCTCGCTGCGCCGGGCATACTTATGGCGCTTGAGGATGGCCACTTCGTGAGTCAGCTTCTCGATGACCGCATCACGGTGCACCAGGGCCCGCTCCTTGTTCTCGACACGATCGAACAGTTCCGTGGCAAGAGCACGGAGCTGATCGGCAGAGAGTTGGTCGAGATCGGGGCGCTGAGTCATGCCCGTCAGTATGCCAAGTCCATGTGCCGCAAGCGATTCGCGGTTCTGGCTATGGCGATATCACTCAGCTTATGGTTACAGAATGGAGATCACGCCTTCAGCGCCAAGGCGTTGCCAGGGCAGGCCCTGAACCAGAGCGGATAACTGTTCCTCAGTCAGGCGCAGTTGGTCACCGCGCCAGGCTTCGCCCCAGTGGAACTTGCCCCGATTCAGCCGGCGAGCACAGAGCCAGATGCCCAGGCCATCGTGGATCAAGACCTTCATCCGGTTGCCCCGTTTGTTGGCAAACAGGTAGGCGCAATGCGGCCTGGCAGAACCGAAGACCTGAATAACCCGAGCCAGCGCTTTGTCTGGCCCGGCTCGCATGTCCAGCGGCTCAGTGGCCAGCCAGATCTCGTCAATGCGGATCATCCCAGCAGATCCCGCAACAGGGCGGCACACTGGTGGGCCTGCTCCGCAGGCCACTCCACCACCACCGCACCACCGGCGCGGGGAATCTCGATGCGGATGGTGCTACGCTTATCCGAGACCGATTGGTTGCCCGGTGCAGAGGTTGCAGCAGGCAGATTAACCGGAACAAATCCCGGTGTTGCTGGTGTTTTATCCGCTCGCTGCGCTTCACTCATCCAGCGCCGGACCATGTTGGCGTTGAGACCGTTATCCAGTGAAATCCGGGAAACGGAGGCCCCGGGTTCCAGGCATTTGGCGACAATCTCGGCTTTGAATTCGCGGGAAAACCGGCGACGGCGTTGGTAGGGCTTGGTTACGCTTAATTCGTTCATGTTAAGTGTCCACTAGAAAATAAGTGGACACTATCCTGACGTTGGCAGCGCCGTGCTCAAGATGGGATCACCGGACGCTTAC
>NZ_JBJJLB010000011.1:0-63172 GCF_045449795.1 Marinobacter alkalisoli | reverse complement strand
AATTCTGGTGGGTCTGGGTGGACTTGAACCACCGACCTCACCCTTATCAGGGGTGCGCTCTAACCACCTGAGCTACAGACCCGGTTTTGCTTGTCCTACAACAAGCCAAGTCGGGTCCGAAAGACCCTTTTGCTCTCTTTATTAGCCAACCAAGTAATTCGTGTGGACTCTGACCGAAGCATTCGGCTTCGTTTAAGGAGGTGATCCAGCCGCAGGTTCCCCTACGGCTACCTTGTTACGACTTCACCCCAGTCATGAACCACACCGTGGTGATCGTCCTCCCGAAGGTTAGACTAACCACTTCTGGTGCAATCCACTCCCATGGTGTGACGGGCGGTGTGTACAAGGCCCGGGAACGTATTCACCGTGACATTCTGATTCACGATTACTAGCGATTCCGACTTCACGGAGTCGAGTTGCAGACTCCGATCCGGACTACGATGCGTTTTGTGAGATTAGCTCCCCCTCGCGGGTTTGCAGCCCTCTGTGCGCACCATTGTAGCACGTGTGTAGCCCTGGCCGTAAGGGCCATGATGACCTGACGTCATCCCCACCTTCCTCCGGTTTGTCACCGGCAGTCTCCCTAGAGTTCTCAGCCGAACTGCTAGCAACTAGGGATAGGGGTTGCGCTCGTTACGGGACTTAACCCAACATCTCACGACACGAGCTGACGACGGCCATGCAGCACCTGTGTCAGAGTTCCCGAAGGCACCAATCCATCTCTGGAAAGTTCTCTGCATGTCAAGGCCAGGTAAGGTTCTTCGCGTTGCGTCGAATTAAACCACATGCTCCACCGCTTGTGCGGGCCCCCGTCAATTCATTTGAGTTTTAACCTTGCGGCCGTACTCCCCAGGCGGTCTACTTAGTGCGTTAGCTGCGCCACTAAGACTTCAAGAGTCCCAACGGCTAGTAGACATCGTTTACGGCGTGGACTACCAGGGTATCTAATCCTGTTTGCTCCCCACGCTTTCGCACCTCAGTGTCAGTGTTGGTCCAGGTAGCCGCCTTCGCCACTGGTGTTCCTTCCTATATCTACGCATTTCACCGCTACACAGGAAATTCCACTACCCTCTACCACACTCGAGCCTGACAGTTCGAAATGCCGTTCCCAGGTTAAGCCCGGGGCTTTCACATCTCGCTTATCAAACCACCTACGCGCGCTTTACGCCCAGTAATTCCGATTAACGCTTGCACCCTCCGTATTACCGCGGCTGCTGGCACGGAGTTAGCCGGTGCTTCTTCTGTGAGTAACGTCAAGCCTCATGGGTATTAGCCATAAGGTTTTCCTCCTCACTGAAAGTGCTTTACAACCCGAAAGCCTTCTTCACACACGCGGCATGGCTGGATCAGGGTTGCCCCCATTGTCCAATATTCCCCACTGCTGCCTCCCGTAGGAGTTCGGGCCGTGTCTCAGTCCCGATGTGGCTGATCATCCTCTCAGACCAGCTACGGATCGTCGCCTTGGTAGGCTCTTACCCCACCAACTAGCTAATCCGACTTAGGCACATCCAATAGCGCAAGGTCCGAAGATCCCCTGCTTTCCCCCGAAGGGCGTACGCGGTATTAATCCGGGTTTCCCCGGGCTATCCCCCACTACTGGGCAGTTTCCTAAGCATTACTCACCCGTCCGCCGCTCGTCAGCGGGGAGCAAGCTCCCCCTGTTACCGCTCGACTTGCATGTGTTAAGCCTGCCGCCAGCGTTCAATCTGAGCCATGATCAAACTCTTCAGTTTAAATCATACAAGAATCCGAAGATTCTCTATTCTTGCTCAAGACAAAACTCAATTTCGACGAGTCACTGTCCTGATATTTCGTATCCGAAATACCTCGGCCAGCGCCCACACGAATTACTTGGTTAACTTTTTAAAGAGCGTTCGGGGCTTGCCCGATCAAGGTGGCGTATTCTACATCGCTCCGCCGCCTTGTCAACCGTTTATTTCTCGTTGTCTCCGTCTCCGGAAACCGCCGAAAAATGAACCGGCTTACTGCTGTATCGAGGCGCGCATTCTACACTGAACCGCCACCTTGTCAACTGCTTTCTGAAGAAATTTGAAACTCGCTTTCTTCAATACTTTCAAACAGTTGCCTTCCGAATCCGGAGCCGCCTAAGTGGCTTACCCCTCGAAAGAGATGCGCATTCTACAGAGCTCAGGCGAGGTGTCAACGGTTCATTTGAAACTTTTTCCAAAGACCGTCACTGCCCCACTATATATCCACTTTTACGGCTGCTGCGGAACGGGTTGCCTTTGCCCGTGCTTCTTCTATCGATTCCGCTTTCGCAAGGGCAACACCCATGCGGCGGCGCCCCTTCAGTTCCGGCTTACCAAAGAGCCTTAACTGGGTATCGGGATGAGCCAGCGCATTTTCAAGGCCGGCATAGGACACCTCTGAAGAATCCCCTTCCGGGAGGATCACGGCTGAGGCGGAAGGCCCCTGCTGGCGAATCGCCGGTACCGGCAAACCGAGGATTGCACGGGCATGCAGTGCAAACTCAGACAGATCCTGGGAAACCAGCGTCACCAGGCCGGTGTCATGGGGGCGAGGTGACACTTCGGAAAACCATACATCGTCTTCCTTTATGAAAAGCTCAACCCCGTATACGCCATAACCGCCAAGATTGCCCGCGACGGCTTCCGCTATTTCCCTTGAGCGGGCCAGGGCTTTTGCACTCATTGGTTGCGGTTGCCAGGACTCCCGGTAATCACCGTCCTCCTGACGGTGACCTATCGGATCACAAAAGGAGATACCATCCCGGTGCTTCACCGTCAGCAATGTGATTTCGTAATCAAAATCCACAAAGCCCTCAACAATCACTCGCCCCTTACCTGCCCTGCCGCCGGTTTGCGCATATTCCCAGGCCGCCTCTATATCGCTTTCTGTTTTGACGGTGCTCTGTCCTTTACCAGATGAACTCATCACCGGCTTCACCACCAGAGGCAAACCAACTTCCCGGACCGCCGCCAGATAATCTTCCCGGGTTTCCGCAAACCGGTACGGTGAAGTAGGCAGCCCCAACTCTTCTGCGGCAAGCCGCCGGATCCCTTCACGATTCATGGTGAGATTGACCGCCCGGGCCGTCGGTATAACCCGACACCCTTCTTTCTCCAACTCCACCAACTCCGGTGTTGCAATCGCCTCGATCTCCGGAACAATCAGATTGGGGCGTTCCTGCTCAATAATCGCTCGAAGCGCCTTACCATCCAGCATATCCACGACATGACTACGGTGGGCCACCTGCATCGCCGGCGCGTTGGCGTAGCGATCAACTGCGATCACCTCGACGCCAAGACGCTGGAGCTCAATGACAACTTCCTTCCCCAGCTCCCCAGAGCCACAGAACAGGACTTTGAAGGCATTTGATTTCAACGGCGTACCAATGCGCACGGTTTCAGACATCGTTCAGGGTTCCTGTAGCTTCAAGGTTTACAGCGCAACTTTCTCTTCACGCCTGGCAACTTTCTTTAGAACTTCACGGCGCTCATCATTGGTCATCCGGGTCCAGCGCATGATCTCATCACCGGTCCGATGGCATCCGATGCAGACATCATTGGCATCAAGAGCGCAGACACTGACGCACGGGGAGCGCACCTTATCAGCAACTTTCATTGTTCAGGCTCATACGGTGCCAGTTGACCAAGATAGCGCTCGGCATTCTCGACATAATGAAGGGCGCTGAGCTCAAGCATCTTCTTCTGGTTGTCATTCAGTTCGCGCTTGATCTTGCCAGGCGACCCTACAACCATGGAGCCATCGGGAATTTCCATGCCCTCGGGTATCAGGGTGTTGGCCCCTATCAGGCAGTGCTTGCCGATCTTTGCACCGTTAAGGATCACGGCATTGATACCGATCAGCGAATAGTCACCGATATTGCAGCCATGAAGCATCGCCTTGTGGCCAACCGTAACACCGCGACCGAGGGTCAGAGGGATCCCCGGATCGGTATGAAGTACTGAGCCATCCTGCACGTTGGACTCGGGGCCAATCGTGATCAGATCGTTATCCCCACGGATGACCACGTTAAACCAGACACTGGCCTTGTCCATCAACCGGACACTGCCAATAACCGTTGCGTTGTCGGCGACATACTGACCAGCGCCCTCCAGTTCTGGCTTGCGATCGCCCAGCGAATAAAACATATCAGCCTCCTGTGCGGGAAGTTTTGGGAGTGGGTGGTTCCAGAAGATCAATACCTGCGCCGTATACGGCGTTGAGAAAATCGACCAGCACCACAGCCGACAACCCCCAGATCTGGTAACGCTCCCATCGGTAACAGGGAACATAAAAAGTATGATTCAGAAAATCGAGAGCATCCGTACGCTCCCTGTTGTCCTCCAGAAAAAACTCCAGAGGGACCCGAAAAATACTCTCGATTTCATAGGGATTCGCAGTCAACGGATGATCGCCGGGAATCACACCCACGTATGGTGTCACCAAGATCCCATACCGCGACATAACCTGACTCAGTGGTGCGACTACCCGCACCTGATCCGGGGGCAATCCGATTTCCTCGTGTGTCTCCCGAAGCGCTGTTGCCGCCAGGGAAGGATCGGACACATCCCGCTTACCGCCGGGGAAAGCCACCTGCCCTCGATGGGTATTGAGATTGGACGACCTCAGCGTGAACACCATTTCGGGATTCCGCTGGTCGTCTGTAACCGGTACAAGAATTCCGGCCTCCGGATAATCCAACGCCAGTTGACGGGGCGCGTATCCGGCAAGCCGTTCTTTAAGGAGGTCGTGCAAAACCCTGCTCCAATTACGACTGGCTATTGAATGAGACAGCGGCAGCGCAGATCGTTAAACTTGCTACCAAACATTTTATAAGTATACGGTGAAACCCATGAAATACTGCAGCACATGCGGCCATCCTGTTGAACAACGAATTCCCCAGGGAGATAACCGCCACCGCTATGTGTGCGTGAGCTGCGAAACCATACATTACCAGAACCCCCGTATCGTAGCGGGCACAGTTCCCATTTGGGAAGGCCGCATTCTGCTTTGCCGGCGCGCCATCGAACCTCGCTATGGTTACTGGACCCTGCCGGCCGGTTTCATGGAAAACGCGGAAACCACCATCGAAGCCGCCGCCCGGGAAACCCGGGAAGAGGCGCTGGCCGAGGTCAACATTGATGGCCTCTACACGATTATCGATGTCCCTCACATCAATCAGGTACACATGTTCTATCGTGCGACGCTGATCGACGGCACCTACGGGGCCGGTGAGGAATCCCTGGAAACCCAGCTGTTCGACCTTGATGACATTCCATGGGACGAGATTTCATTTCCGACGGTCCGGAAAACCCTGGAGCTCTACCTGGAAGATCTGAGACGCGAATCCTTCCAGGTACATGTCAGTGACATTCGCTACTCAATCAAAGCCCGCACGTAAGACCCGCTACATAGCCTCCATTCGGTAGACTTCGTAGGCGGGCTCCTCATAGGGGTGCGCCTTCTTGAACGCTTCCAGCGCCTCACCGATGAGCTCGTCTTTACATACCAGCTCGACCTTGTATTCATCCACCACTTCCAGCTCGCCCTGCTGACCAAGAAATGGCTGACTGCCATCCAGGGGACGGAACTGCCCCTGCCCCCGACATTGCCAGGCACAACAGTCGTAATCACCGATGCGGCCCGCCCCGGCTTCAAATAGCGCCGCTTTGGTTTGTTCCAGGTGTGTTTCCGGCACGAAATAACAAAGCTTGTACATGGCTTTCACTCCTCGAAACGAAACATCCGCCCCAACAACGTCGGATATTTTTTGTACAGATTAAGCATTTACCCACTTACCCACAGAATCTGTGGATAACTCTGGGGAAAGTTTTTGGGTACACGCCCCCATCCCCCGTGATTACTGCACTTTCGTTAAATTGGCGACAAATTCACCTAAAGCAATAAATCTTTATTTATCAATGAGTTAACAAAGTCGATTAAAAGTTGAACCAAAAATCATCTAATTGCTCATGGATCACACAACAGGGCACCAACAATGTGCATAAACGTAATGAGTCAAGAGAAAAAATAGCATTTCCAGGAGAAATTCCCCTTGAATTATGCACAGACTTGAGACTTGCAGGCACAAAAAAACCGGCCTGAAGACTTGCAGTTTTGCAACTCCTCAGGCCGGTTCCCGATTCAAGCAAAGCGATCAGCCAAACCAGCGACGCGCATTGCGGAACATCCGCATCCAGGGTCCGTCTTCCTGCCACTCGCCAGGACGCCAGGAATGCTGAACCGCCCGGAACACCCGCTCAGGGTGAGGCATCATGATAGTGACCCTGCCATCACGCGTGGTCACACCGGTAATGCCAGCCTCGGAACCGTTGGGGTTATAGGGGTACCGCTCGGTCGCCTGGGCGCGATTATCCACATACCTCAAGGCCACCAGCTCGCTTTCCTCCAGAGCCGCAGCGGAAGCCGCACCACCGAATTCGACGCGGCCCTCACCGTGGGCAACCGCAATGGGCATCTTCGAGCCCGCCATACCGTCCATAAACGCAGACGGAGAAGGCATGACTTCGGCCATCACCAGGCGCGCTTCAAACTGCTCTGACTGGTTGCGCACAAAGCGTGGCCACCCTTCGCTGCCCGGGATCAGTTCATGGAGGTTGGAGAGCATCTGACAGCCGTTACAGACACCCAGCGCCAGAGTGTCCTGACGGTTGAAGAATGCCGCAAACTGGTCCCGGACACGATCGCTGAACAAAATCGACTTGGCCCAGCCTTCGCCCGCTCCCAGTACGTCACCGTATGAGAAGCCACCGCACGCCACAAGGCTGTTGAAACCTTCCAGCGAAATGCGACCGGACAGCAGGTCACTCATGTGAACATCAACCGACTCGAATCCAGCCCGATCGAAGGCCGCCGCCATTTCAACCTGACCATTAACACCCTGCTCCCTGAGCACGGCAACCTTTGGCCGGGCACCGGTGTTCACAAACGGAGCAGCGATGTCTTCATTGATATCGTAACTGAGATCGACACTGAGCCCGGGATCTTCCCGATCCAGCAGGTTGTCGAACTCTTCCTGCGCGCACTCGGCATTATCACGCAGGGACTGGACGCGATAGCTTGTTTCCGCCCACAACCGCTGCAAATCAGCCCGGGCTTCATCGACCACCGCTTTGCCTTCAAAGGTAAAGCGGACGCGATCGTCCTCCCTCAAAGAACCAATCACCGAGGTATGATCACCAAGACCGGCTCCGGAGAACTGTTGCAGTACAAAATCGGTGTCTTCGCGGCGCACCTGGATGACAGCCCCGAGCTCTTCGTTAAACAGCTCCCGGGCAAACTGGGAGGCCTCTTCTGCCAGCCCGTCCAGCTTGATGTCGATGCCGGTGTGACCCGCAAAGCTCATTTCGGCGAGGGTTACGAACAGCCCGCCGTCCGAGCGATCGTGATAGGCCAGCAGTTTATTGTCGCCGTTGAGCCCCTGAATGACAGCAAAGAACGCCTTGATATCCTCAGGGTCGTCCAGGTCGGGAGCAACAGCGCCTACGTGGCGATATACCTGCGCCAGGGCCGACCCACCAAGACGGTTCTGCCCCGCGGCCAGATCAATCAGGATCAGGTCGGTGTCGCCGGCATCCGTTATCAGCTGCGGAGTCAGCGTTCGTGCCACGTCGGTAACCGGAGCAAAACCGCTGATAATCAGGGACAGTGGCGATGTCACGCTCTTCTGTTCACCGCCGTCTTCGTCCCAGACGGTTTTCATGGACATGGAATCCTTGCCCACCGGGATGGTAATGCCCAGCTCGGGGCACAATTCCATGCCCACCGCACGAACGGTTTCGTAAAGGTTTTCATCCTCACCCGGGTGGCCCGCTGCGGCCATCCAGTTCGCGGACAAGCGAATATCTGACAGCTCCGCAATGGACGCCGCGGCGAGGTTGGTGATCACCTCACCCACGGCCATGCGTCCGGAAGCCGGAGCATCAATCACGGCGACCGGGGTTCTCTCACCCATCGCCATGGCTTCACCGGTACGGACATCAAAAGAGCTTGCCGTAACGGCCACATCGCTGACCGGCACCTGCCAGGGTCCGACCATCTGGTCCCGGGCCACCAGCCCGGTGATGGTACGATCCCCGATCGTAATCAGGAAACTCTTGGAGCCAACCGATGGCAACCGTAATACCCGCCTGATAGCGTCGTTCAGATCCACCTTGGTGGAGTCGAAGATCGGCTTGGTAAAGGAAGACCGGGATACGCTACGGTGCATGCGCGGCGGCTTGCCGAACAGCACGTCCATGGGAAGGTCAACGGGCTTGTCATCAAAATAGGAGTCACCCAGCTCCAGGTGATGCGCTTCGGTGGCTTCACCAATGACTGCGTACGGGCAACGCTCACGACGGCACAGCACATCAAACTGTTCCAGGTTCTCCGCTGCCACTGCCATGACGTAGCGTTCCTGGGATTCATTGCACCAGATCTCAAGCGGGGACATGCCCGGCTCATCGCTGGGGATATCGCGCAGCTCAAACTTGCCGCCACGACCACCATCCTTGACCAGTTCCGGCATGGCGTTCGACAGGCCACCGGCACCGACATCATGAATGAAGGCGATGGGGTTGTTCTCACCCATCTGCCAGCAGCGGTCAATTACTTCCTGGCAACGGCGCTCCATCTCCGGGTTATCACGCTGTACCGAGGCAAAATCCAGGTTTTCGTTACTGGCGCCGGAATCCATGGACGACGCGGCACCGCCACCGAGGCCAATCAGCATGGACGGACCACCAAGCACAATCAGTTTGGCGCCGACCGGAATATTGCCTTTCTCTACATGCTCGCCCCGGATGTTGCCGAGACCACCGGCAATCATGATGGGTTTGTGATAACCGCGAACTTCCTCACCGGCCGCGCCTGGCACCAGCTCTTCAAAGGTGCGGAAGTAACCGGCCAGATTCGGACGGCCAAATTCGTTGTTGAATGCAGCGCCGCCGATCGGCCCCTCAATCATGATGTCCAGGGGCGAGGCAATGCGGTCCGGCTTGCCGTAACCGATTTCCCAGGGCTGCGGATCATCGGGGATATTCAGGTTCGACACCGTGAAGCCCGCCAGCCCGGCCTTTGGCTTCGAACCGCGACCGGTTGCGCCCTCGTCACGTATCTCGCCACCGGAGCCAGTCGCGGCCCCGGCAGCAGGCGCGATCGCTGTGGGGTGGTTATGGGTTTCCACCTTCATCAGAATGTGGATGTCTTCCTGGTTGTACCCGTAAATACCGGTCTCAGGATCCGGGAAGAAACGGCCACCACGGCTGCCACGAATAACGGAGGCATTGTCCTTGTAGGCGGACAACACCCCTTCACTGTTCATTTCATAGGTGTTGCGAATCATCGCGAACAGGGACTTATCCTGTCCTTCCCCATCGATATCCCAGGAAGCATTGAAGATTTTGTGGCGGCAGTGCTCGGAGTTCGCCTGGGCAAACATCATGAGCTCCACGTCGGTGGGATCGCGCTCCAGCTCCGTGAACGACTTCACCAGATAATCAATCTCATCTTCCGCCAGCGCGAGCCCCAGCGACTGGTTCGCCTCCACCAGAGCATCGCGACCACCGGCCAGGACCGGCACGCGGTTCAGCAAACGGGGCTCTTCATGACTGAACAGTAATTCCGCGCCGCCCATTTCATGAAATACTTTCTGGGTCATGCGGTCATGCAGGAGGGCGGCAATTTTCTCGCGCTGGGCCAGGTTCAGCTTGCGGTTGGCGCGGACGTAATAGGCAATACCCCGCTCAATCCGACGAATCTGACGCAGGCCGCAATTACGGGCGATATCGGTCGCCTTGCTCGACCAGGGAGACAGGGTACCGGGACGCGGAACAACGAGAAACAAAACGCCCTCGGGCTCCTCCACCTGCACACTCGGCCCGTAAGTCAGCAATCGGTCCAGAATCGCCTGTTCCGGCTCGGAAAGCTCAAACTCCAGATCGGTGAAGTGCATGAACTCGGCATAGACGTGCTCAACCTCTGGCACAATGTCCTGAATGCGAGCATGCAATTTACTGGAGCGGAAAGGCGAAAGCGCGGGAGCGCCGCGAAGTTCAAGCATGATAGAAACCTGTATCGCGCGAAACTGGGAGGTCAGGGCACCTGCCAGAACTGGCAGAAGGCACCCGGCCATCTGAAAGGCCGCCATGATACTTGAAAGCGTGGCAGGGATACAGCGCCACACGTGTAATTACGGCCATGTACAATTGACATTGTTTTGCATATTAATTGACCACGTTTATTGACCGGCACGACCGGACCGGAGATCATGGTTTTGTGGCAATGGACGCCACCATCAGCGAAGAACTCGGATCAACCTGCAATGGCTTCAACGGTGATCGCACCAGCGGGGTTTGGTCGTACACTAAGGATCCTGCAGCAGTACCAGGGGAGACTAGGGATTTGTCAAAACTCAAATGGTATGCCAGAAGCCGATTGATGCACTGGCTCTTGCCTTTCGCTATTGTCATGTTGGCAGGCGGATGCTCCAGGCCGACCACATTGCAGGAGATCCGCTCGGAAGGCGTACTTCATATTATTACCCGCACTGCCCCGTCCATATACTTTGAGGGGCGTGATGGTATCACCGGCTATGACTACGAACTCGCCAAACGTTTTGCAGAGAAGCTGGGCGTAGAACTTCGAGTACGCGTGGCCGAGAACAATACCGAAATCCTGTCTGTTCTCGACCGCAATTTCGCCCACATTGGCCTGACTGGCCTGTCGAATCGTCCCGGGCTGGCTGAGAAATATCACGCATTGCCAACAGGAATTGAGGCCGAGTCCGTGGTTGTCTACCACCGGGGCACTGACCGCCCGGAAACCGTCGAAGACCTGGCCGGCACCACCGTGCACCTGGTGGCCGACAGCAACCACGAGCACCGACTGCTGGAGCTCCGGGAAAAACATCCGGATATGAACTGGCAGGTTCACGCCACGCTGGATGCAGCCGGCGTCCTGGCACGTGTGGAGTCCGGGGAATTCACCACGGCCATTGTGTCGTCGAACGAGCTGGACCTGAACCACGTATACTTTCCGCAGGTGAAGGAATCCTTTTCCCTGGGCGAACCGGAAGAACTGGCCTGGCTTTTCCCCGCAGAACAGGACGATTCATTGACAACGGCCGCACGGAATTTTCTCAACCAGCTCCGTGAAGACGGCACTCTCGCACAGCTGTCTGAAAGGTTTTACGGCCACCTTGACCGCCTCAACTACGTGGGTGCCCGCACCTTCGCTCACCACGCCAATAATCGCCTGCCAAAATATGAAGCGCTTTTCCGCAGCTATGCTGAGGAATACGGCATTGACTGGCGATTACTGGCTGCGATCGGTTACCAGGAATCCCATTGGCGCCCGAATGCCGTGTCTCCCACCGGAGTCCGGGGCCTGATGATGCTGACACGGAATACCGCGGGCCAGATTGGCATCAACAACCGGCTGGATGCGGAAGAAAGCATCCATGGCGGCGCGAAGTACTTTACTTTCGTTCACCGCCAGATCCCTGACCGCATTCCGGAACCAGACCGGACCTGGTTCGCACTGGCTTCCTACAACGTGGGTTTCGGCCACCTGGAAGACGCACGAAGACTGACAGAAGACGCTGGCAGGAATCCGGACCGCTGGATGGACGTCAAGGAATTTCTGCCATTGCTGGCGCAGAAAGAATGGTACTCAAAGACCCGTTATGGGTATGCCCGGGGGCACGAACCGGTGATCTATGTACAGAACATCCGCCGCTACTACGACGTTCTGGCCTGGATGACGGAACCGGAAGAAGAACGCCCCGCACCGAAAGAGCCCTGGTTCGTCGATCTGGACGGGGCTGAGACCAGCGACGGTTCCGCCAGTTCCGGGTCCGAAGACGACATGAGAGCCATGTTACCGCGAGAGCTGGGAATGATTCCTCCCACCCTATAACGGTCGGGGCATCACCACTCCCCGCCTTCCCGCTCCACATAATCAAGCGCTGCCTCGACATGAGGCGAAGCGAACCCACGTCGCGTCAGGAACCTCGCCTGGCGCGCCTTCTCCTCCCAGTCCTCACGGATATCGATTCCGCCAAACCGTTTCAGACGCAACCGGATAGCCCGCTCCGACCAGTCTTTGTCATTCAGATCGTTCACACAGGCCGGGGTATGATGCACGCCTCGCTGCTGAAGCTCGGCAAGGATGCGGAGCGGACCGTAACCAAGATCCATGCGTTGGCGGGCGTAGATATCGGCAAAACGGTCATCATCCAGCCAGCCTTCCGCTTCATAGTCATCCAGCACCGGCTCAATCACCTCACTGGGGATTTTTCGTTGCCGCAACTTGAGACTGAGTTCCAGCCTGCTGTGCTCTCGCCTGGCCAGCAACCGCAGCGCTGCCGAGCGGGCCCTGTATTCCAGATCCTCCGGATTTTCCTGTTTTCCCATTCTGACCCTTCCCGCAAACGCAGACAAAACGCTAGACTAGTGCGCCAAAGCGGATGCCTGATATTCAGGCAACCCCTGACTTCTCCGGCCCCCTGCCATGGGATGCCGATGGTCGGTGCCGGCACACTGTGCCCCACACCGGGAACTGGTTTCAATATTCAAGGATACCCTGATGGCTGCATTCATCCAGAAACTGTTCAAAAACCGTAAATCCACCGGAAAATCAGGTGCGACACCGGGTCGGGCAAAAGCCGCGCCGGTGCAACAGAAAGAGACACCGGAAGTGGACCTGAGGAAAGAGCAGCTTGAGGAACAAAAGCAGCAATTATCGGGCTCTCCAACCGGGGATCAGCTGGAGCGGCTGGCTATCAACGGGTTAACCGCTGGCCTGCGTACCGAGGCAGCCCGCCAGATTACCGACAAGTCCGCTCTGCAACGGGTGCAGAAAGAAGCCAAGGGGCGCGATAAGGCCGTCTATCAGCTGGTACGCCAGGCCCTGCAGGAAATCCGCCATGAAGAAGAACAGCAACAGAAAACCCGGGAACGCATAGAAACGTTGGTGGCCCAGGCGGGAGACCAGGCCCGCAGCGAAGACACCAAACTCTACGAAGCCCGCCTGGACGCTCTGCTCAGGCAGTGGGCCGAAGTAGAGCATGAAGCTTCCAGTGAGCAAACCACCGAATTCCTCGAAGCCGTTCACCGCTGCCGCGAACGGGTCGAGCACCTGAAGGCCGAGGCCGAGCAGACCCTGCGCCAGCAGGAGCAACAGAAACAACGCACCGAAACCCTTGAACTGCTGCAAGCAACCCTGGACGAGCTCCGACAACAATCACCGGACCAGGCACCCTCCCTTTCTACACTGGATGCGCTGCAAAAGACCCAGGAAAACCGCTGGCTGGAAGCCACCCGCGAAACGTCGGTTGAAAAGCACGAACAGAAAACCTACGAAAGCTGCATGCAACCGCTGCGCAATTACATCGGGGCGCTGAAGCGATTTACCCAGCACCGGGACCAGCTGTCTGCCCTGACGGAAAACCCATCCGCGGATGGAGATCCGCAGAACGAGGCCCGGGAACTGATCAAGACCATCGACTGGCCAACAGACTTCAGTCGCCCCGCCCAGTTGGAGACGGTCTGTAAACTAGCCGGCACGGCCAAAACAAAACCGGCCCCCCAGCGGGACAGCAAGGAACAGAAACAACAGGCTGATGCCCTGAAAACCACCCTGGAGAAGCTGGACGCTGCGCTTGAAGCCAAGCAGCTCAAGGAATCCAGACAGCTGTTCAAACACGCCCAGCACCAGTTCAGGGATCTGGATCACCGGCACGGCAAACCATTCCAGGCACGTATGCAACTGCTGGGCGGGCAACTCCGCGAACTGACAGACTGGCAGGGGTTTGCGACCGAACCCAAACAGATAGCCCTGTGTGAACAGATGGAATATCTGGCCACCCAGCCAATGGAGCCGGAAGCCAAAGCCGAGCGCATACACGAGCTTCAGAACGAATGGCGAGAGCTGGGCGGTTCGTCTGACCGGGCGCTTTGGACTCGCTTCAAAGCCGCATCAGACAAGGCATATGAACCGTGCAAAGCCTACTTTTCAGCCAAGTCCGGCCTCAAACAGGCCAACCTGGAAAAGCGCAAAGCGATCTGCGAGGAGCTGGAAACCTTCCTCGGCGCCGCCGACTGGTCCGCGATCGACTGGAAAACCGCGGAGCGTATACACCAGACAGCGCGCCAGGAATGGAAAGCAGCCTGGCCCATTGAGTTCCGGGACAACCGGCCGGTACAGAAACGCTTTGACGCATTACTGAAAAAACTCGAAGACCCTCTGAATACAGAGCGCCATAAGAACGAAGCGCTGAAACAGGACATCGTCGACCGCGCCAACGCGCTGATCAACCATGAACCCCTGACCGATGCGATGGATCAGGCCAAGGCATTACAGACTGAATGGAAACAGATCGGCATCACCCGACACCGGGAGGACCGCAAGCTCTGGCAGGCATTCCGCAAAGCCTGTGACGAGATCTTCGCCCGCCGCGATGCCCGGAAGTCCGAGCAACAACAGGCCGCACGAGAGGCCGACGAGCGGGTGGAATCGGTGATCGCGTCCTGTGAAACCCTGAATGGTGATGAAACCGATACCGGCGTCATCGAAAACGCGCTGGGTGATCTCAAAACCCTGGCGTCGGAACCCGTCTCGCAATCAGTCCGGGATCGCATCGGGGAGCAAAAGCGCCGCTTGTCGGGCATGCTGGAAGACCTTAAAACCCGAAGCAAGGTGCAATCCTGGCAGGACCACGTCCAGGCCCGGCTTGCCGGAAATCAGGACAACGACAGCATCCCGGCAGCATGGCCGGCGCTGGCCGACGAGCCTGACACCATGGACGCCAGGGAGCTGGTCATCCGCGCAGAGATTCTGACCGGCGCGCCCTCCCCTGAATCGGATCAGGGGCGGCGAATGGAAATTCAGGTACAGCGCCTGGCGAACGGTATGGGAAATACAGGAGGTACGGATAGCGACAAGAATCGTCAGTTGGAAAGCCTGGTGGCGAACTGGTGCATCCAGCAACCCCAGGAAGCGCTTGACGATGATCTGGCGACGCGCCTTAACACGGCACTGGAAACGCTGCTGGGCTGAATGTCACGCTCTCAGTCCCTCTGATGGCTCTCCACAAAATCCCTGGCTTCCTTAACGGCAGCCAGGGATTTTTGCTTCATACTCTTTAATTCGTCATCCCCCAGGTAGAACATCATATCGATAGAGTGGCAGTAATATCGCGGTGGTAACCGATTGAGGGCAACGCACATCACATCCGTCAGGAAGTCGGCAGTATCGGAATCCTGCCGGGTGGCATCAATTGCATCCACCACCAGCCTTTCATAGAAATTGTCGACCGCATCTCTCAGGGACATTCTCAGCCTCCTGTTTCGAGTTGCCTGTAGTTAAACCATAGATCTCCCCAGCTCCCTTGTCATGGACCCGGTGAGCACTTTCGC
This sequence comes from Marinobacter alkalisoli, assembly GCF_045449795.1. Classification (NCBI taxonomy): domain Bacteria; kingdom Pseudomonadati; phylum Pseudomonadota; class Gammaproteobacteria; order Pseudomonadales; family Marinobacteraceae; genus Marinobacter; species Marinobacter alkalisoli. The sequence continues at coordinate 47,765 of NZ_JBJJLB010000011.1, read as the reverse complement.
CAATACGATTGGCAGCCCGCGTCATTACCCACGGTGCCTGCAACCCGCTATGGTTAATGCATCGGACTATCGTCCCGAAACAATAACCACCAGAGGAATAGCAATGACCACCGAAGCGTATATCTTCGATGCAGTACGCACCCCCCGGGGGCGCGGCAAGAAAGACGGCTCCCTACACAGCGTCAAGCCCATCACGCTGCTGACCACCGTTCTCAACGCACTGCAGGAGAGAAACAGCCTGGACACTGCCCAGGTAGACGATATCGTGATGGGGTGTGTCACCGCCGTTGGCGATCAGGGGGCAGACATTGCCAAGACCGCAGCCCTGGCCGCCGACTGGGATGAAAAAGTGGCCGGCGTCACCCTGAACCGTTTCTGTGCCTCCGGCCTGGAAGCGGTCAACCTCGCCGCCATGAAAGTCCGTTCAGGCTGGGAAGATATGGTCGTGGCCGGCGGCGTGGAAGCCATGTCCCGTGTGCCCATGGGTTCCGACGGCGGCGCCTGGGCAACGGACCCTGCAACCAACCTGCACACCGGCTTCATGCCGCAGGGTATCGGTGCTGACCTGATCGCAACGATCGAAGGCTTCAGCCGTGAAGATGTGGATGGTTTCGCGGTGAAATCCCAGCAAAAGGCAGCCAGTGCCTGGGAAAAGGGCCATTTCGTCAAATCCATCATCCCCGTGACTGATCAGAATGGCGTGGTTATCCTGGATCGCGACGAACAGGTCCGCGCCAACACCACGGTTGAATCTCTCGCCGGGCTGAAGCCTTCTTTCCAGATGATGGGCGAGATGGGCTTCGACGGTGTTGCACGGGAAAAATACCACTACGTGGAGAAGATCAACCACGTACACCATGCCGGCAACTCCTCCGGCATTGTGGACGGCGCCACCGCCATGCTGATTGGCAGCGAAGCCAAGGGCAAGGCCCTGGGGCTCAAGCCCCGGGCGCGCATCGTGGCAACCGCGGTTACCAGCACCGATCCCACCATCATGCTTACCGGTCCTGCTCCTGCTACCCGCAAGGCCCTGGAAAAGGCTGGCATGACGGTCGATCAGATTGACCTGTTTGAAGTGAACGAAGCGTTTGCCTCCGTGGTTATGCGCTTCCAGAAGGAACTGTCTGTTCCGGATGAAAAAGTGAACGTCAACGGCGGTGCTATCGCCATGGGCCACCCGCTGGGTGCCACCGGCGCCATGATTCTGGGCACGCTGCTCGATGAGCTGGAACGCCGTGAACTGCGCTTCGGTCTCGCCACCCTGTGCGTGGGCGGCGGCATGGGTATTGCCACCATCATCGAACGTATCTGAGCCCGACACTTTTTCTTACAGGAGAACCGAATTATGAGTGCCATCCGATACGAACTGGGTTCAGATCAGATTCTGACCCTGACCATTGATATGCCAGGCCAGTCCGCCAACACCATGAATGCGGACTTCCGCCAGGGGCTTACCGAGACCGTTGCAAAGGTCAAAGGAGACCTCGACAACATCCGCGGTATTATCGTTACCTCCGCCAAGAAAACCTTCTTCGCCGGTGGTGACCTGAAAGAACTGCACAAAGTTACCCGCGATGATGCACAAGCGTTCGAAGATATGGTTAACGGCCTGAAAGCAGAAATGCGGGCACTGGAAACCAGTGGCAAGCCGGTTGTTGCTGCCATTAACGGCTCCGCGCTTGGTGGCGGTCTGGAGATTGCTCTGGCCTGCCATCACCGTATTGTGCTGGACAAAGACAGTATCCAGCTGGGCCTACCCGAGGTCACCCTTGGCCTGCTGCCCGGCGGAGGCGGTACCCAGCGTCTGCCCCGGATGATCGGCCTTGAGGCCGCGTTCCCATTCCTGATGGAAGGCAAGAAGGTCAAGCCCAAGGCGGCCTTGAAAGCCGGCATCGTTAATGAACTGGCATCATCACCCGAAGACATGATGACCAAGGCCCGCGCCTTTATCGAAGCCAACCCCAAATGCCAGCAACTGTGGGATCAGAAAGGTTTCAAGCTGCCCGGCGGCGCGCCCCATCACCCGGCCATGGCACAGAAGCTGGCGATTGCTCCGGCCATGCTCAAGCAGAAGACCAAGGGCTGCTACCCGGCACCGGAGCGCATTCTCTCCGCCGCCGTGGAAGGCGCTCAGGTGGACTTCGACAACGGCAGCCTTATCGAAACCCGTTATTTCGCCGAGCTGGTTATTGGCCAGGTGGCCAAGAACATGACCGGCACCTTCTGGTTCCAGCTTAACGCCATCAATGCTGGTGGCAGCCGACCCGAGGGCGTCGAAAAGGAAACCTTCAAGAAGGTGGGGGTTCTGGGTGCCGGCATGATGGGCGCTGGCATCGCCTACTCCACCGCAGCGCGCGGCGTTGAGGTTGTCCTGAAGGATGTATCGGTGGAAAACGCCGAGAAAGGCAAAAGCTACTCCGAAAAACTGCTGGCCAAGAAAGTCAGCCGCGGCCGCATGACCGAAGAGCAGAAAGCCGAAGTACTGGGCCGTATCAAGGCCACGGATTCTGCCGACGACCTGGAAGGTTGCGATCTGGTGATCGAGGCCGTCTTCGAAGACAGCGGCCTGAAAGCCAAGGTCACCCAGGAAGCCGAACCCAAACTGGTGAACAACGGTATCTTTGCCTCCAACACCTCGACCATCCCTATTACGCAATTGGCCGGGGCTTCCGCCAAGCCGGATAACTTTATCGGCCTGCACTTCTTCTCCCCGGTGGACAAGATGCAGCTGGTGGAAATCATCGTGGGCGAGAAAACCTCCGATGAGACGCTGGCAAGAGCGTTCGATTACGTTCAGCAGATTGGCAAAATCCCCATTGTGGTCAACGACAGCCGTGGCTTCTTCACCTCACGGGTGTTCGGCACCTTCGTAAACGAGGGAATCTCCATGCTGGGCGAAGGGGTGCATCCCTCCAGCATCGAAAATGCGGGCATACTTGCCGGTATGCCCGTCGGGCCCCTGGCGATCTCCGATGAAGTCAGCATGACCCTGATGCAGCACATCCGCGCCCAGAGCAAGAAGGACACCGAAGCCGCTGGCGGCACCTGGCAGCCGCACCCGGCGGAGGCCGTGATCGACCAGATGGTGGATACCCATAACCGCAAGGGCAAGGCCGCCGGCGCCGGGTTCTATGAGTATCCCGCCAATGGCAAGAAGCATCTGTGGCCGGAGCTGGAAAACCTGTACGTGGATGCTGGCAAGGCCAGCACTGTGAAGCTCCAGGACCTGAAGGATCGTATTCTGTTTATTCAGGCCATTGAGACGGTCCGCTGCCTGGAAGAAGGCGTACTCAAAACCGTGGAAGACGCCAACATCGGCAGCATATTCGGCATTGGTTACGCCCCCTGGACCGGTGGCGCCATCCAGTTCATCAACCAGTATGGCGTGAGGGCCTTCGCAGAACGAGCCAAAGAACTGGCGGACCAGTACGGTGACCGGTTTGCCCCTCCGGCACTGCTGCTGGAAAAGGCCGAAACCAACGCCCTGTTCTCGTAACCGGTGCAAGGCGGGGGCTATATGGCCCCCGCCCCTCCCTGCGTTTTCCTGATCCAACGACAAACCTGCCCACATCATGGACAGATTGTCACGAACCGATACGTCGGGGCTATGGCAACCGCCATTACGCTTGCCTACAATAAATTCATAAGCCAAATCCGGCGATACCGTTCAGGCGTATCTGTTTCAGGGGTACCTACCCACGCAGCTTACCCGCCAGGCATATCTGTATTGCCATGCACCGTCAGGTAAAACGTTTATGAGCATTGCGCAACGATTGATCACCAGAAACATGCAAGCCCGGCCGTTGGCAAAAGGCATCACCCTCGCCCTGATGCTGGCCATGCCGTTTTCAGTCTCTGGCGCTATCGATCGGGACGCACAGTACGAACCTGTCACTCCCACGGTAGAGCAGGCGCGCGCCAATATACTGATCGCCCGCCAGCTTCAATTCACCCATTTCCGGGATCTGGGCATCAATGATTCCCTCTCCGGTGATGTCTTCGATGCCTACCTGGACTATCTGGATAGTCAGCGGATCTATCTCACCCAAGAGGACATCCAGAAGTTCTCTGCAATCCGCCTGGGGCTCGGTTCCGCCCTGAAGACCGGGCAACTCCAGCCTGGCTTTGATATTTACAACCTGGTCCAGCAGCGCATTATTGAACGCCTCAACTTTGCCCTCGCACTTATTGATGAGGGTATCGACAATCTGAACTTCGATGCCGAGGAAACCATTCTCCTGGATCGCTCAGAGGCCGAGTGGGAACCCAACAAAGAAGCCCTGGACGAACTCTGGGTGAAACGAGTCAAGAACGCCGTTCTGGCGCAGCGACTGAATGGCTCAGACGACGAAGCCATTAAAGATAGCCTGCGCCAGCGCTATGAAAGCCAGCTCAAGCGTGCCTACCAGGCCCGCAGCGAGGACGCATTCCAGGCCTACATGAACGCCTTCGCTGGCATGTGGGACCCCCACACTTCCTATTTTTCACCGCGCACCTCCGAGAACTTCAACATCAACATGAGCCTGTCCCTCGAGGGTATTGGCGCGGTGCTACAGTCCGACAATGAATACACCAAAGTGGTCCGACTGGTTCCTGGCGGCCCCGCAGCCAAGCAGGGCCAGCTAAAACCGGCGGATCGCATCGTCTCCGTGACCCAGGAAGATGAAGAAAAGCCGGTCAACGTTATCGGCTGGCGCCTGGATGAAGTGGTGGACCTGATTCGCGGTCCCCGGGAATCCACGGTAACCCTGGAAGTTGTTCCCGCCAGCGCCACGGACGAAACCGTCACCAAGACCATCGCCATCAAGCGCGACAAGGTAAAACTGGAAGAACAAAGCGCCAGCAAGGACGTTATCGAGCTTGACCGCGGCGGCGAGAGTTACCGTATTGGCGTTATTAACATTCCCACTTTCTATGCCGATTTCCAGGCCATGCAGGAAGGCGATCCCAACTACAAGAGTACCACCCGCGATGTCCGCAACCTGATTGAAGAACTCAAGGAAGACGGCGTCGACGGGGTGGTGATGGATTTGCGAAACAACGGCGGCGGTGCATTGCACGAAGCCAATGACCTGGTGGGCCTGTTCATCGATCAGGGCCCCACGGTGCAGATCCGCAATTCCAATAACGACGTGCAGGTCCTTACCGATGAAGACCCTTCGATAACCTACGACGGCCCGCTGGTCGTGCTGGTCAATCGCATGAGCGCGTCTGCCTCTGAAATCTTCGCCGGCGCCATACAGGACTATGGCCGCGGCCTGGTCGTCGGTTCCCAGACCTTCGGCAAGGGCACCGTACAGGCAGTGCGCCCGCTGAACCACGGTCAGCTGAAAATTACCCAATCGAAGTTTTACCGGGTATCCGGTGGCTCCACACAACACAAAGGCGTCATCCCCGATATCGAGATTCCGTCCCGGGTCGATAAAACCCGCATTGGGGAAGATGCCCTTGATCACGCCCTGCCCTGGGATCAGATAGAGGCAGTCCCCCACGCCCGGTATTTTGATTTCAGCGGCATTATCGACGAACTGCGCAAACGCCACGACGAGCGCTTTGAAACCAGTCCGGAATTCCGCCTGTTGCAGCAGGAAATTGATTTCCTGAAGGAACAGCGGGAAATGGAATCCGTGAGCCTGAACCACGAACAGCGCAAGGAGCACCAGTCCCAGATCAAGCGCACACGGCTGACCATCGCCAATGCACGGCGCGAGCTCCGCGGTGAAGAACCGTTCGACACACTGGAAGAACTGGATGACTGGCAGGATATGCAGGCCACAGATCTCGACAGCACCGATGAAGAGCTTGATTTCATCATCCGTGAGGGCGGCCATATCATGGCCGACATGCTCGAGCTGGACCAGCGCATGGCGTCTATTCTGAACCCCAGGCAAATCACTGCCCAGGCGCGCTGAGAGCAGCGCCTGGCGCCCGACCAACAAGGCCATCAATGACCGCCACAGACGACGACCGCAAGAAAGCACAGGCGCTTCAGGGCATGCTTATGGACGCCATGCATGCCATGAAGTCTCTGGACGAAGTGGAAGGCCTTGAACAGGGGGCGGAGTCCCGGGATCAGAGGTCCCTGGTGAATCGCATTACCGGCATGACCGGCTCTGCCCTGCGTTTCGCCGCTCGTTCGACCGACACCTCCCTGCGTGTCGGCAAGGCGCTGATAAACTCCCAGGACCAGTTGCGGATGATGCTGACGGCCGGACAGTCCCTCAAGGACATCCGCGAAGTCGCCGGGCTGACATTGTCGGAAATGAGCGAGGCGCTGAATCTCAAGGACAAGTCTGTCCTTGAGGCTGTGGAAAATGGCACCGCCACCCTGTCATTCGAGCTTATTCTGCGACTTGCTGCGCTGATTGCCCGCAACGACCCGATCCCCTTCATCCTGCGCACCACCCGTAACTACAACCCGGAAGTCTGGCAAATCCTCAACGACTGGGGCATCGGTCGGCTGCCGTTACAGTTCGAGCGGGAGCGGGAATTCATCAACATCTTCCGCCGCCATGACGACGCCCGGAACCTCTCGGACGAAGGGTTCCGGAAAGTCCTTGAGTTCACCCGGCAAAGCTTTGAAATGTCCCTGCATTTCGTTGAGGAACAGGAGCAGAAGGTCGCTGAACTCCGGGATAAGTACGAAGACTCAGCCGAATAGCGCGCGCATTCCGGTAATATTGGGGTTATGGACTACGCCCTTCTCGGTCACGATGGCATCGATCAGACTGGCCGGGGTGACATCAAAGACCGGATTGAACACGCTCACGCCTTCCGGTGCGATGGGAACCCCTTTGATCTGCCTCACCTCACTGCCCTCGCGCTCTTCAATGGGAATGTCCTGCCCCGACGCCAGAGCCATATCGACGGTGCTTGAAGGCGCCACCACCATGAATCCAACCTTGTGGTGACGCGCCAGCACCGCCAGGCTATACGTACCAATCTTGTTAGCGACGTCACCATTAGCGGTGATCCGGTCCGCGCCCACCACAACCCATTTAACATCGCCCCGGGCGAGAATCGCAGCGGCTGCACCGTCTGCATTCAGCGTGACAGGAACCCCCTCCCGAGCCAGCTCCCACGCCGTCAGGCGGCTGCCCTGAAGCCAGGGGCGGGTTTCATCGGCGTACACCCGCTTCAACAGTTTTTCCTCATGAAGGCGGCGAATAACCCCCAGCGCCGTGCCGTAACCGCCGGTCGCCAGCGCCCCGGTATTGCAATGGGTCAGCACCGAAAACGGCGTTTCCGGAGCCATGAATTCCAGGGCATGGTCTGCCATGGCCAGATTGGCCGCAAGGTCATCCTCATGGATGCGCACCGCCATCGCCGAAAGGCGCTTGACCGCCTCATCCAGCGAATGACAGCCATGGAATTCCTGCTCCATGATCTGCAGCGCCCAGAACAGGTTGACCGCGGTCGGACGCGACGCCGCCAGTTCACGAATGGCCTGTTTTATTTCCGCCTGCCAGTCGCCACCACCCGCATGGCGGGCGGCCAGGGCCACGCCATAGGCAGCACTGATGCCAATGGCGGGCGCGCCACGTACCACCATATCGCGAATACACTGGGCAACGCCGGATGCGCCTTCCAGCGTAATCCAGTGCTCCTCCGTCGGCAGCAGCCGCTGGTCCAGCAACTCCAGACTGCTTTCATGCCAACGCATGGCAACGGTACCAATTGCACGGTTTGCAGACGGCTTGGAAGACTTCGGCATCAGTGAGCTCCGGTAGATTAAATCCATAACACAGGCCCGCCAGTATACCCACGTTAACGGGGGATTCTCAGCCCTGAATCCAGGGTAGTTCTCCGGGCGGTGGCTGGTTATACTTTCCGGCTACATTCTCCGGGATCTGATCATGGTGACAGACGCCCGTACCGCACCCAAAAGGCAGGGTAAATGACGGCAGATACCATTACTGCAGCCGATATACGCATTAACGCCCGCTGGCTCGTTCCGGTGGAACCCGCTAACACCGTACTGCACAACCAGGCCGTTATCATCCAGGGCGACCGGATTGCAGCGGTGGTATCCCGGGAAGAGGCCGACGCCCGCTTCCGGGCCCGTGAAACCATAGATCTGGACCAGCACGTGGTTTTGCCAGGCCTGATCAACATGCACGGCCACGCCGCTATGTCACTGTTCCGGGGCATGGCGGACGACCTGCCGCTGATGACCTGGCTGAACGATCATATATGGCCCGCCGAGGGCGCCTTTGTCAGTGAGGAATTCATTGCCGATGGCACTCAACTGGCCATGGCCGAAATGCTGCGCACCGGCACCACTACCTTTTCGGACATGTACTTCTTTCCGGAAATAGTTGCCCAGATGGCCCACGATGCCGGCATGCGGGCGCAGGTCTGCTTTCCCCTGCTGGATTTCCCGACCCCCTGGGGCTCCGGCCCGGATGAGTATCTCAGCAAAGGGGCGGCCTTTATCCGGGAATGGCAAGGTGATGAATACATCATGCCCGCCATTGGTCCCCACGCGCCCTACACGGTATCCGATGATCCGATGACGCGCGCGGTGGCACTGTCTGCCGACACCGGAGCGCCCATCCAGATTCACCTGCATGAAACGGCGTTCGAGGTAGCGGATGCGCTGGAAAAGTCAGGCAAGCGCCCCACGGCCAGGCTCGCCGAGCTGGGGGTACTCGGTGCCCACACCCAATGTGTGCACATGACCCAGATCGACGAATCCGATATCGCCTTGCTGCAGCAGACCGGCGCCCATGTAATCCATTGCCCGGAATCCAACCTCAAGCTCGCCAGCGGGCTGTGTCCGGTGCATAAACTGGCGGAGGCCGGCATCAACGTGGCCATCGGTACCGATGGCGCCGCCAGCAACAACAACCTGGACCTGTTCGGGGAAATCAATACCGCCGCCATGGTGGCCAAGGTTGTCGCCGATGATGCCTCCGCCCTGTCTGCCCATCAGGCCATTGCCATGGCCACGATACAGGGTGCCCGGGCGTTGGGACGGGACCACGAACTGGGCTCGCTGGAAGCCGGCAAACTGGCGGATGTCATCGCTGTTGACCTGAGCGATCCCTTCCTGCAACCGGTTTATGATCCGGCTTCCCATCTGGTTTACAGCAACCACGGTCGCCAGGTCAGCCATAGCTGGATCAATGGCATTCCCCAGGTTCAGGATGGTCGGCTGACCCGAATCGATGTGCCAGACCTGATGCTCAGGGTACAATCCTGGTCTGACCGGATTCGTAACCAATAAGACAGGCACTCCCCCTGGCCGCCACCGTATTTTCAATCAGGCAGAACCGACTATGAGTAACCAGAACGTAGACCACAACGAAATCGCCAAGTTCGAGGCCCTTGCCAGCCGGTGGTGGGATCCGACCAGCGAGTTCCGGCCGCTGCATGACATCAACCCGCTGCGCCTGAACTACATCGACGAACGTGCGCCCCTCGCCGGCAAGCGGGTGCTGGATGTGGGCTGTGGCGGCGGCCTGCTGTCAGAGGGCATGGCCCGCCGGGGCGCCCACGTCACTGGGATAGACATGGGTGAAGCGCCGCTGTCCGTGGCCCGGCTGCATGGCCTGGAAAGCGGTATCAAAGTGGACTACCGGCAAATCACCGTGGAAGCCCTGGCGGCGGACCCGGAGCACGCCGGGCAGTACGATGTGGTGACCTGCCTGGAAATGCTGGAGCACGTGCCCGATCCATCATCGGTCATCAGGGCCTGTGCTGCCATGCTCAAGCCCGGCGGCCACCTGTTTGTCTCCACCATCAACCGCAACCCCAAATCGTTCCTGTTTGCCATTGTTGGTGCGGAATACGTGCTGGGCCTGCTGCCAAAGGGCACCCATGAATGGCGCAAATTCATCCGTCCGTCGGAAATGTCGGATCACCTGCGTCACGCGGGGCTGGACGTCCGTGAACTCACCGGCATGACCTATAACCCCGTCACCAAGGTTTACCGCCTCGGCCGTGATGTGGACGTTAACTACATGATGCACGCCCTGGATACCCGGGAAGGTGACCCACAACCGTGAACCAGCAACCTTCAACCGTGCTGTTCGACCTGGACGGCACGCTGATAGATACCGCACCGGACTTCATCCGCTGCCTGAACCTGTTGCGGGTCGATCACGGCATGGAACCGCTGCCGCCGGAAACCATCCGTCGTTCCGTGTCCAACGGTGCCCGTGCCATGGTTCGTGTTGGTTTCGGACTGGAGCCTGAACACCCGGACTACCTGGAAAAACATACCGCCTTCCTCGACCTCTATGAGGAAGGCGTTGCCGTTGAAACGCGCCTGTTCGGGGGCATGGACACCATTCTCCACAATCTGGAGTCCCGGGGCATTCCCTGGGGCATCGTCACCAACAAGCCGGTGCGCTTCGCAGCCCCCCTGGTGGCGGCTCTTGGCCTGGCGAAACGTTGTGCTGTCGTCATCTGCCCGGACCACGTCACCCACCGCAAACCCCACCCCGAAGCCCTTCACCTGGCTTGCAGACATATAGGCGCCGATCCGGCTAAGGGCATCTACGTAGGCGATCACGAGCGAGATATCGAAGCAGGCCGCAATGCCGGCATGACAACCATTGCCGTGCGTTATGGCTACATTGAAGAGCCGGAAACCGTTGACCTGTGGCAAGCAGACCTCATCGCCGACACCGTCCAGGACCTGGCAAAACTGTTACAATAGTTCCATTCAAACGTTGGACTCATCGGTTTCCCAAATCGGAGACAGGTTATGCAAGATTATCAGGCACCGGCAGATCTGCTGAAAGACCGCATCATCATGGTGACGGGCGCCGGCAGCGGTATTGGTCGTGTGGCCGCCAAGACTTTCGCAGCCCATGGCGCGACCGTGATTCTGCTCGGTCGGACGGTGTCAAAGCTGGAATCCGTATACGATGAAATTGAAGCCGCCGGGCACCCCAAGCCGGCCATTGTGCCCCTGAACCTCGAAGGCGCGGCGGTCAAGGAATACGAAGAACTGGCCATGACCATTGAAGACAACTTCGGTCGGCTTGATGGTTTGCTGCACAATGCCGGCATTCTCGGCACCCGCAGCCCGGTGGAAATGTATGACCCCGAAACCTGGAACCAGGTCATGCACGTCAACGCCACTGCCCCATTCCTTCTGACCCGTGCCGCTATTCCATTGCTGCGCAAGTCCACCGACGCCTCAGTGGTGTTTACCTCATCAGGTGTCGGCCGTAAGGCGAAGCCATACTGGGGAGCTTACGCGGTCTCGAAGTTCGCCCTTGAAGGGCTGAGCCAGCTGCTGTCAGAAGAACTGGATGACGAGCGCCACAACGTGCGCGTCAACAGCCTGAACCCCGGAGCCACCCGCACCAATATGCGGGCCCACGCCTACCCGGCGGAAAACCCTCAGCAAAACCCGGCGCCGGAAGACCTGATGCCCATCTACCTGTACCTGATGGGTAAGGACAGCGCAGGCGTCAATGGCCAACAACTGGACGCCCAACCGAAATAATGGAACTGCTGTTTTACACCACATCCCAGTGCCATCTGTGTGAACTGGCGGAAGCCCTGCTCGTAAACACTCCCATGCCGGCCCCGATCCCGGTCGATGTGGTGGACATTGCCCAGTCCGAGGCTCTGGTGGAGCGTTACGGCACCCGTATTCCGGTGTTGCGCCGCAACGACACCGGCGCCGAATTGGACTGGCCGTTCACCCGGGACCAGTTACTGACTTTTCTGCAATGAGGACAGCCTGACATGTTGATGGTTATTTCCCCGGCCAAGACCCTGGACTACGAGAGTCCACTGGCAACTGAACACTTCAGCCAGCCGGATTTCCTCGATGATGCCTGTGAACTGGTGGACCAGCTGAAAACCCTGGAGCCCCATCAGGTCAGCAACCTGATGAACATCAGCGACAAGCTGGGACAACTGAACGCCGAGCGTTTCCAGCAATGGCACACGCCATTCACGCCGGAGAACGCCCGCCAGGCCATTCTCGCCTTCAAGGGCGACGTCTACACCGGGCTGGATGCCGAAAGTTTCAGTGAAAAAGAGTTCGAATTTGCCCAGAAACACCTGCGCATGCTGTCCGGCCTGTACGGTGTGCTCAAACCCCTGGACCTGATGCAGCCCTACCGGCTGGAAATGGGCACCCGGTTCGAGAATACCCGGGGCAAGGACCTGTATGCATTCTGGGGCAACCGGATCACCGACGAACTGAACCGGCTGCTGGCTGAGGATGACGGTGCGCTGGTCAACCTGGCTTCCAACGAATACTTCAAGAGCGTTCGCAAGAAGGACCTGAAAGGTCGGCTGATCACCCCGCAGTTCAAGGACTGGAAGAACGGCCAGTACAAGATGATCAGCTTCTACGCCAAGAAAGCCCGCGGCCTGATGTGCCGCTACGCCATTCAGAACGGCATTACCCAGGCGGACGATCTGAAAGGCTTCAACCTTGATGGTTACTACTTCTGCGAAGAGCAGTCCGACCTGGACAACTGGCTGTTCCTGCGGGACGAGCAGTAACCCTGTCAGCATTTCCGGAGCATTGAATGAACGAAGCAGTGTTTTCCCAGATTGCCATGCTGGTACTACTTACCGGCCTGATTATCTGGATGGGCTTTATCGTCTGGGATCTCGCCAAGAAATCCCAGGCAGGCCGTTTTGGTACCATCGCCCTGTTTACCGTACTGGGCGCGGGTGTTGTCGGCTTTATCGTGAAAACCGTTCTGGTTGAAATCATGCAGCTGTAATGTGACGCCCGCGCCGCCACTTTACGGCCACTGACCGGTGGCCGTATCATCCCTTTCCCATTTTGAAACTCTGACAAGGATCGACCCTGATGTGGTTTCGTAATGCCCGTGTATTTCGATTTACCAAGCCCTTCGATATTTCCGCTGAAGCTTTGGAAGAAAAGCTGCAGAACGATGGATTCAAACCTTGCGGTCCCCAGGAAACCACGCGCCAGGGCTGGGTTCCGCCACTGGGCAAACACAGCGACATGCTGGTGCACAGCACCAACGGCTACCATCTGGTCGCACTGCGCAAGGAAGAGAAAATCCTGCCTGGCCCTGTCGTAAAAGAGTTGGTCGAAGAACGCGCCGAAGCCATTGAAGCCGAACAGGGGCGAAAGGTTCGCCGCAAGGAAAAGGACGAAATCAAAGAACAGGTGATGCTGGAAATGCTACCCCAGGCCTTTTCCAAGAACCGCCGCTGCTTTGCCTACCTGGCACCGAAAGACGGCGTGCTCGTAGTCGATGCCGGCTCCTCCAAGCAGGCCGAAGACTTGGCGTCATTCCTGCGTAAGAGCCTTGGTTCCCTGCCCGTCAGGCCGCCTGCGGTAGAACAGGCTCCGGCCTTCACGTTCACCGGCTGGCTGAATGAGAGCGTTGACCTGCCATCCACCATCGAACTCGGCAGCGAATGCGAGCTCAAGGATCCGTCCGAGGATGGCGGTGTTGTGCGCTGCAAGGGTCTGGACCTGCAGGCCGACGAAATCCGCAACCATCTGGATGCCGGCATGCAGGTAACCAAGCTGGCCGTCACCTGGGACGACAGCCTGTCATTCGTGCTGGATGAGGAACTGGGCATCCGCCGGCTCAAGTTTGGCGACACCCTGCAGGAGAAACTGGACGACGTGGATGCGGATGATGCCGCCGCCAGGTTCGATGCGGCGTTTGCGCTGATGACCCTGGAACTGGCCAGGCTCATTCCGGGCTTGCTGGAAGCCCTGGGTGGCGAGGATCGCTCGGCGATTGTCGAGGAAGCCTGAAGCCTAGTGTCCCGTCTGACTGTCAGTGGGAGCTCTTGAGCAGCCGCTCCCGCTGCCAGTCCTTATCCGGCTCATTCAGCACCAGCCGCAAGTCCATCACTTCCTCTTCCATGTTGTACTGGACCTCGAACCCGAGATGTTCTGCCAATTGCAGCATGGGCCGGTTATCCGGCAATACGTTACCGACCATTTCCACGGTTCCCCGTGACCGGCAGTAATCAATCATCTTCTGCATCAACGCCACACCGAGGCCTTCCCCCTTCATGTTGTCATGCACCATGACGGCGAATTCGCAGCGGAGATTATCGGCGTCCGTCCAGACCCGGACGGTTCCCAGGGTCTCCTCCCCTTCCCCGTCTTCCCTCGGGGCATTGGCGATAAAGACCATTTCCCGGTCATAGTCGATCTGCACCATCTGGGCGACATCCTCGCGGGAGAAATGCTTCCGATACTGAAAGAACCGGTAGCGGATGGACTCCGGCGACTGCAGCTCATGAAAGGCCCGGTGGGCCGGCTCGTCTTCCGCCAGCACCGGCCGGATGATCACCCGCCGCCCGGACTTCGGCAGCATGATCCACTCTTCCAGTTCCCGGGGATAAGGCTGGATGATGGGCCGCCCGGGTTTGTCGGCCAGATCGATGGCAATGTTCACCGCCACAGCACCCTGTTCGTTAAAGAGCAGCGGGGCGATTTCCAGGCCGCGGATTTCAGGGATATCGATCACGATCTGGGACAGAGTCACCAGGGTTTCAGACACCGCCCGAATATCTTCTTCCGGTTTCAGGCTGTGTTCCTTGAGGAGCTTGTACATATAGGTGCGGCGCAGAAGCTCTCGCGCCAGCACCATGTTCAGAGGCGGCAACGCAATCTGGCGATCAGTCATTACGTTGATCTGGGCACCGGCGGCGCCACAGACTACCAGCGGGCCAAACACCGGATCCCGGGTGATGCCAACGCTGAATTCAATACCGCCTACATGCTGATAGGAGCGCTGCACGGCAAAGCCGAGGAACCCGCTGCCCGGAAAATGGTTTTGATACTCCTCCATCAGCACCCGACAGGAATCAATGATCGCCGCTTCGCTATTGAGCTTCTGAATGGTTCCCTTGAATCGGCGCTGCCCGGTGCTCAGCTCCAGAAACGGATAACACGCCTGTTCGTGGATCAGCGTGATATCCACTGGGCGACGCTCCACCGAAAACGCCTCCAGCACCTCTTCCACATCATCGCAGTAGATGGTCTCAATGGTGTTGATGCCGTAATCCCGAATGACCTCCCGTGCTTCGCGATTCGACAGATGCATCCGCCCGGAACGCATGGCCCCCATCACCACACGACGAGTCTGGGTACGGTCGTCAAAATGATCGGTAAACGACTCCGGGGTTTCCGTGAGCAGACGCTGTACCCGCTGGTGACGCACATGCTGCATGAAAGCCATCACCGCTTTTTCCGGATTGAAAAACGACGGCAGCCCGGCGCGGTAAAATTCATCACGGGCATCCATTACGGTGCTCTGCCCCAACCAGCAGGTAAATACGTTCAACCGACTGCCCTTGGCGGCCTGGACCACCGCATCAGCAATCTGCAGGCTGTCTTCCGTCAGGCTGGGAGCGTACATCACCAGCACATTCGCCACCTCCGGATCCTTGGCCAGGATCTTGATGGCTTTGGCATACAGCTCCGGTGAGGCGTCGTAATTGAGGTCAATCGGATTCTTACGGGTCCAGTACGGCGGCAGGTTTTCCGCCAGCGCCTCAATGGTGTGCTCCGACAGGTTGGCCAGCTCGCCTCCCAGATCAATCAGCCGGTCAACCGCCAACACCCCCGGGCCCACACCATTGGCCATGATCGCCAGGGATTCCCGGCGCAAGGGGCGCATCCGGGTCAGTGTCTCCAGGGCATCAAACATCTGCCCCAGGCCATCCACCCTCAGCACACCGGCGCGCTGGAGCATGGCGTCGTATATCGGATCGCTCCGTCGGAGGCCCGCCGGTAGTTGATGGGCGAACCATTCCGATTCCGGCGTGCGGCCACTTTTCACCGCGATGACCGGCTTGGTGCGGGACGCCACCCGAACCGCCGACATAAAGCGCCGGGGGTTGGGGATATTCTCGATGTGCAGCAGGATGGCCCGGGTCTGGCTGTCCTGGGCCAGGTAGTCGATCAGATCGTCATGATCGATGTCCATGCCATCGCCAAGGGTCAGGAAGTAGGAAAAGCCCACGCCCCGGGCAAACGCCCAGTCAATGATGGAGCTGGCCACGGTGCCGGACTGGCCAATGAACGCCACCTTGCCGGGAATGGCCCCCATATGGGCGTAGGTTGCGTTCAGGCTCCGCGCGGGCACCATCAGCCCGATGGTATTGGGCCCCAGAACCCGGATTCCGGTTTCCCGCGCTGCATCCCGTACCGAATACATCAGCGGCTGGCCGGTTTTACTGTGGGTACGGGACATGCCCCCGGTCATGACGATGGCGGTGCGTACCCCGGCCTCCCCGAGCCGGCGCACCATTTTCGGAACCGTGTCCGGGGGCGTACAGATAATGGCCAGATCCGGACTGAACTCCATTTTCGAGACCTTGCGGACACAGGGCACGCCATGAACGTTGTCATAATCGTTCTGGTTGATGACCAGAAGCCTGCCGGGATAGCCGCCGCCCAGAAGGTTACGCAGCACCATGCCGCCCAGGTTGTCTGCCCGCTCGGAAGCACCGATCACCACAATGGACGATGGATTGAAGAGACTTTCCAGATAGCGGGTGCTCAAGCGTAAACTCCTTGCTGTTTTCAATCGTTGACGAGGCTATCCTTATCTTAGGCGGTTGTTTCCTGATGTAAAATGTCGATTACCCCTATAAGACCAAAGAAACACGGCAACCACCTACCATCCCTGATAATATTGGTGGAAATACAAGCATAAACCTCGCGTGCAGGACACACGCATGCAGGAAAAGAGTAGTCAGGACCCGTATGACCACAGCCTTCTTCTCTCATGATGACTACCTGAAGCACAACATGGGCCCGGAGCACCCCGAGTCGCCGGAGCGGCTGTCAGCCATCATCAGTTACCTGGCCGATTCCGGCGTTGGTGATGTACTGGACTGGGTACGCCCGGATGAAATCACCCGTGACCAGCTGCTGACGGTTCATCCTGAAAAATATCTGCACCAGCTGGACCTGATGCAACCGACCCGTGGACGCGTTTTCACCGACCCCGATACCGCCATGATGCCGGACACCTTGCGGGCAGCCCGGCTGGCAGCCGGCGCCAATATCCAGGCGGTGGACATGGTCATGAGCAGCCAGGTGACCAATGCCTTTGTCTGCGCGCGGCCACCGGGGCACCACGCCGAACGCAGCAAATCCATGGGCTTCTGCTTCTACAACAACATTGCACTGGCGGCGATGCGGGCGCTGAACTTCCATCATCTGGAACGGATCGCCATCATCGATTTCGACGTTCATCAGGGCAACGGCACCGCTGACATCATTGGCGGTGACGAACGAATACTGATGTGCTCCAGCTTCCAGCACCCGTTCTACCCGCACTCCCACGTACACCGTCAGCCGGAAAACATCGTCAACATTCCCATTGCCTCCGACTGTTCGGCACTGGACTACCGCAAAGCCGTAGAGGCCGGATGGCTGAAGAAGCTGCAGGATTTCAGGCCCCAGGTGGTCCTGGTGTCGGCGGGCTTCGATGGCCACCGGCTTGATCCGATGGCCGAGCTGAACCTGGAGGTGGAGGATTATCGCTGGCTGACGGAAATGATCACCAGCGTCGCCGGTGACCACGCCAATGATCGGGTCATCTCAACCCTGGAAGGGGGCTACCACCTGAGGGCATTGGCAGAAAGCGTCAATGCCCACCTGGAAGTACTGAGCGCCGTTAACTAGCCGGAATATCCGGCTTCATAACCATTGGCCTGCTGAAGGTCGGGCCGTTCGCCCAGGCGCTGCAGGCGAATGGTGGCACGCCGGTTATCCGCCGGGCGCCCGGAAGCCGGGTACTGGTCGGCGTGGGCGCGGACAGTGATCAGATCCTGGGGAATCCCTTGCCCGATCAGGTAATCCGCCACGGCATTGGCCCGCTCTTCCGACAGGGCGCGATTATCAATGCGACTGCCACTGCTGTCGGTGTGACCATCCACAAAGATACGCTCCACCGTCGAATCCGCCTGCACATAAGCCACGATATTGTCCAGCAACTCACGGTCGCCGCCCGACAGACTGGTACTGCCGGCACGAAACGGGATTCGAGAGCGTTTGATCTGGTCGTAGTTAACCGGTAGCAGGCTGGCGGTACAGGCACGATAGCTTTCGTACTGACCGGCGAAATTGATATTGGAAACCCGTACCCGGACCGGGCTTCGGTCATACCAGGATTCCCGCGTGACGGTCGGGGTCATGCCATCAAGCAGACCCCGGGCAATCACCATGGCCTGACGTGAGCTCAGCGCGACTGGCCGCCGGCCCTCACCGACATTGACCGTCCCCACTTTTCGTGGCGCCGTCCCCGGACGCCAGGCCGGTGCTTCCACCACCAGGCTGCCCCTGCCCGGACGCATCAAGGCGGTATCCGATTCAAGGTAAAACGACAGCTCCTCACCGGCCTTATGACGGAAGACGGCGCGGCCATAACCGGGAACTTCATGCACCATGGCGCATTCAAACACCGACTCCGACACGTACCACTGGCTGTTTTCGATACCGGCGCCAAAACTGGACGGCAGGGCTGTACCACTGATCCCCATCAGCACCGTGAGGGCAAATGCAGCTCTATACGGGAGCAAGGTTGCTAGTCTGACCATGGCGTCTATCCGTCAGTATCTGGGTTTCTGACCGTTTAACGGCGGCATGATTCGTTTCTTTAGCCTTTCACCGGAAACAATCGTAAACGGCATCTGGTATAATCCCGCCAAATTTTCACCGGCATCTGCCCGAGCTGACCTGGAACTGGAATCGCCGCATGACCGAACAACTGACCATCACCCGCCCCGATGACTGGCACCTCCACGTCAGAGACGGCGCCGTCCTGAACGATGTGGTACCGGCCACCGCCCGGTGCTTTGGCCGCGCGATCATCATGCCGAACCTGGTGCCACCGGTGACCACGGCCAGCGATGCCATGGCGTACCGCCAGCGCATTCTGAGCGCAGCTGGCGACACCCCGTTCGAACCGCTGATGACCCTGTACCTGACCGAGTCCACCTCGGCAGAGGACATCCGCGAAGCAAAATCCGCCGGAGTGGTCGCCGCCAAACTTTACCCGGCCGGCGCCACCACCAACTCCGCATCCGGTGTGACCGATATCCGCAACATTTACCCGGTACTGGAAGCGATGGCTGATTGCGGCATGTTGCTGCTGGTCCACGGTGAAGTGACCGATGGGGATATTGATATTTTCGACCGGGAGAAGGTGTTCCTTGAGCGTGTACTGGCGCCCACCCTGGAAGCCTTCCCCAACCTGAAAGTCGTGCTGGAGCACATCACCACCGCTGATTCCGCCGACTTCGTCCGCCAGCACAAGGGCGACAACCTGGCCGCGACCCTGACTCCCCAGCACCTGATGTACAACCGTAACCATATGCTGGTGGGCGGTATTCGGCCCCATCTTTACTGCCTGCCGATCCTGAAGCGAAACAAGCACCAGCAGGCCCTGCGGGATGCCGTTGCCAGCGGTGACAAACGCTTCTTCCTGGGCACGGATTCAGCCCCTCACGGGCGGGACAAGAAGGAAGCCTCCTGTGGTTGTGCCGGCTGCTACTCCGCCTACGGCGCGATTGCCCTGTACGCCGGGATTTTCGAGGAGCTGGGCGTTCTCGACAAGCTGGAGGCCTTCGCCAGTTTCAACGGCGCAGACTTTTACGGGCTGCCACGCAATACCGACACTATTACTCTGACCAGGGAAAGCTGGACTATGCCAACGGAGCTACCGCTGGCAGACGGCACCATTGTTCCGCTTTGCGCCGGCGAAACCCTGAAGTGGCAACTGACAAGCGCCTGAACCAGACACCCTGTACCTTTTTACCCGTACTCTTTACCGTATTCTGGCTAATCCCTAGGAGTTTGAGTGACTGACGAAAACAAAGAACCGCATCCGATGGCCCGACGTTTCCGGGGATTTCTCCCGGTGGTTGTCGATGTCGAAACCGGTGGTTTCAATCCCGAGACAGACGCCCTGCTGGAAGTGGCTGCGGTGCTGTTGACCATGGACGAAGACGGCTGGCTGAGACGCACTGAAACCCACGTCCAGCAAATTGATCCCTTCGAAGGCGCCAACCTGGAGCAGTCCGCACTCGACTTTACCGGAATCGATCCCTGGAGCCTGGAGCGGGAAGCCGTGCCGGAGCGGGAAGGCCTGAGTGAAATCTTCAGCCCTATCCGCAAGGCGGTCAAAGCCCACGACTGCAAACGCGCGGTGCTGGTGGGCCACAACGCCACCTTTGATCACAACTTCGTATTCGCTGCGGCCCTGCGTTCGGACATCAAGCGCAACCCATTCCATCCGTTCTCGACATTTGATACCGCCACGCTTGCCGGGTTGGCCTATGGCCACACGGTACTGGCGCAGGCATGCAAACTGGCCGGCATTCCCTTCAGCAACAAGGAAGCCCATTCGGCAGCCTATGATGCGGAAAAGACCGCGGACCTGTTCTGCGGCATCGTCAATCGCTGGAAGGAACTGGGAGGGTTTCCTCCGCCGCTGATCAGCGAGACAGAGGAATAAAACAAGTTGATAAAAAACGCCTCCCGAGGGAGGCGTTTTTTATCGTCCAACCGGACAACTACCAGTAAATACCCCGCATAATCGCCGCAAAGGCCACCTGTTCCGTGGACACCTTGGGCTTCTCGCCAGACCGGCTACCGGCCGCCGCCGGAGAGTCCGGGAACATGCGATAACCGGTGTTCATCACGATCTCGCCCATCTTCGGCGCGAGTGCGTGCAGAACCTGGGCAAAAATACCCAGTCGGGTAGCGATCCGCTTGGGCCGGTATACAATAGCGTCCGCCACCATTTCCGCCGCCTCATCCGGAGTCAGGGTCGGCACCGAATCGTAGATCTTGGTGGGTGCAATCATCGGGGTCTTCACCAGCGGCATGTTGATGGTGGTGAAGGTAACGTTGCGATCAGACCATTCCGCGGCGGCACAGCGACTGAACGCATCCAGCGCGGACTTGGACGCCACGTAGGCCGAGAAACGCGGTGCGTTGGTCAGCACGCCGATGGAGGAAATGTTCACCACATGGCCACGACGGCGCTCCAGCATGGCCGGGGCAAAGCCCATGATCAGGCGCACGGAACCAAAGTAGTTCAACTGCATGGTGCGCTCGAAATCGTGGAATCGGTCAAACGAAAGTGCCAGTGACCGACGGATGGAACGACCGGCATTGTTGACCAGCACATCCACGTGACCGTGGTTGTCCAGAACGGTTTTCACGAAGCGATCACAGTCTTCCATTTCGGCAAAGTCACACTGATAGGCGTGAACATTGCCCCCACGGGCCTCCAGGTCGGCTGCAATTTCCGCCAGCCGTTCTTTCTTGCGAGCGCCAATCACCAGGATGGCACCCGCATCGGCCAGTTTCTGGGCCGTTGCCAGACCAATGCCCGAAGTACCGCCGGTCACCACACACACCTTGCCTTCCACGGTGCCACGCAACGTACGGTCCTTGAACAGGTCCGGATCCAGGTGACGCTCCCAGAAATCCCAGATCACCGGTGCGTAATCCGGCAGGCGCGGAACCGCAATATCGGTGTCCTTCAGGACCCGCTCGGTTTCCCGGGCATCGAACCGGGTCGGGTAATTGATAAACGAAAGCACGGACGGAGGAATGCCCATGTCATCCAGCACCGCGTTGGTCAAACGCTTCACCGGTGGCAGGTTCTTCAGGCTCTGGCGGATGAATGGTGGCACGAAACCGAACATCCGCGAGTCGATGCGCATCCCCATACGTGGCGCATGACCGGCCTCACAGAAGATATTAAGGATCTCGCCCACTTTGTAAGGATCGGAATCCACCAGATGGAAACAGTTGCCGTCTTCACCGTCCAGATGCGCAATGTGATCCAGGGCATTCACCACGAAATCCACCGGCACCACGTTCAGGCGACCACCCTCAATACCGATCGTCGGCACCCACTGCGGCAGCGCGTGGCGGATTTTCTGGATCATCTTGAAGAAGTAGTAAGGCCCGTCCACCTTGTCCATCTCGCCGGTTTCGGAATGGCCAATCACCATGCCCGGACGGTAGATGCGGAACGGCGCCTTGCAGCTTTCACGAACCACTTTCTCGGATTCATGCTTGGTCAGCAGGTAGGGATGATCCAGCTTTTCCGCTTCCTCGAACATATCCTCGCGGAACGTGCCCTTGAACAATCCGGCGGCGGCAATGGAAGACACATGATGGAAGCAACCAGCGCCCATGGCCTGGGCTGCATTGACCGCGCTGCGGGTGCCCTCAATGTTGGTTGCCTGCTGGGCTTCTTCGTCAGCGCCCATGTCGTACACGGCGGCCAGATGAAAGAAGTGGTCAATATGACCTTTCAGGGAATCCATGGTTTTGTCGTCAATGCCCAGATTGGGGCTGGTCAGATCGCCAATAACCGCCTTTACCTGGTTCTCGTCTGCTCCCCAGCGTTCCCTCAGGGTGTCCAGCTTGCCCAGGGATTGCTCACGTACCAGCACATGTACGGTGCCGCCACGCGCGAGGAGTTTTTCTACGAGAAAACGGCCGATAAATCCGGTGCCACCCGTCAGAAAGTAGTTCATCGATAGTCCACCTTGCCTGTTGTTCAATTGTTATCTGTCCTTAAGCCCGAACGTCTACGACTAAAGTCTTAGATCATTCGGGAGCGCCGGCATTGTACTTAATTGCAACCCTCATGTATCGAACTTTTTTAGAGCATTTACTCTTGCAAGTCATTGTTTTATTTAGAGTAACTACTCTACATTTTTCGCCGGGACAAGCGGGCACGCAGAAAGCACCGCTGAAATCGACACACTGAATTTGAGCCTAGCACAAGGTTTTGGAGCTGACCGAAAAACTGCCGGATTACCAGAAAGAAATGAAACCACCCTATAGCAATGACATAATCCGCCCATACATCCGCAACACGCGAACCACTCACTCCACACCGGATACCCGTATATGAAGAAAGACGACGCCAACGCCGAACGCTATATCGCCATCGCCCGGGCCTGCCTGAAAGCCATTAACGACACCACGGCGGATGCCGGCTCCCGCGAGGAGAAGGTCCAGGCGGTTTACCAGGCGATTGACGACGCCTTCCAGGCGGAATTTGCTGATTACCGGCAGTCCGTCGCAGTGATGGGCACCGTGCTTGAGCGCATCGCATCCGGGCAACTGGATGCTGATACAGCAGCCTCTCTCGCCCGTAAAACTCTTGACCAGCAACCAGAGAGCACAAAGAACGCAATAATCCACTGATTTCCGGAGCGAGCGACACCATGCCTTCAGGTCTGAACCTTATAGCCCGCCATGGGCGCTGTCTGTCCCAGTTGTTGACCCTGCTTCTGTTCCTGGCCGCAAGCGCCCTCACCCAGGCCGCCATCGAGCCGGTGAAAAGCCCCAATGACCGGAACAGCTACCGCTACCTTGAACTGGATAACGGCATGCAGGTATTGCTGGCATCCTCTCCGGGTTCCGATAAGGCGGCTGCCTCCATGAACGTTGCGGTAGGCAGTGGCGATGACCCGGAGGAGCGAGAAGGCCTGTCCCATTTCCTCGAACACATGCTGTTCCTGGGCACCGAGAAATACCCCGAGCCCGGCGAGTACCAGCAGTTCATCAAGAGCCACGGTGGCAGCCACAACGCGTTCACCTCGTTTCAGGACACCAACTACTTCTTCGATATCCAGGCCGACCACCTGGATGACGCACTGGATCGCTTCGCCCAGCAGTTTTCCGCGCCCCTGTTTACACCCGAGCTGGTCGATCGGGAACGGCAGGCCGTGCATTCGGAGTTCACCTCAAAGCAAAAAGACGATGGCCGCCGGATCTATTCCGTCAGGAAAGCCATCAGCAATCCCGCGCACGCCTTCAGCCAGTTCGCAGTCGGCAATCTCAGTACCCTCGAAAACACCGATGAGCGCCCACTGCGGCCGGACCTGATCGAATTCTGGAAGAACCACTACTCATCGAACCTGATGAGCCTGTCGGTGTATGGCCCTCAATCCCTCGATGAACTGGAGCGAATGGTCAGGGGCCGTTTCGAGGCCATCGAGAACAGGAACCTGGAACCGAAAGTTCACAACGTGCCGCTGCTGGAGCCAGACCGCCTGCCGGCCGAGGTAACCGTAGATGCCCTGAAGGACCTGCGCAGCCTGTCGCTGACGTTTCCCCTCCCTTCCCAGCGGGAGAATTACCGCAGCAAGCCTGCCAGCTACATCGCCAACCTGCTGGGTCACGAGGGCCCCGGCAGCCTGTTTGATGTCCTGAAACAGGCCGGCCTGGTGGACAGCCTGTCGGCGGGTAGCGGCATGGATACCGGGACGGAATCCAGCCTGGTGCTATCCATGGCCCTTACCCCCAAAGGGCTGGAGAACAAGGACCGGATCCTCCGCCTGGTGTTCGCCTATATCGAGGACGTCCGTGAGGAAGGTATCTCGGAGGAACGCTTTGAGGAGATGAAGAACCTGGCGGAAATCGATTTCCGTTTCCGTGAGCGGGGCGAGCCAGTCAGCGAGGTCATGCGTCTTTCCAGCCACCTGCGTCATTATGACGCGACCGATGTCCTCCGGGCGCCCTGGATGATGGAAGCCTACACACCGGAAAAATACCGCGACATTCTGCAGCGCCTGACGCCGGATAATGTACTCATCACCGTAGTGGAACCGGAACCCGAGATCGAGACACCCAGCCTGACACAGTGGTACCAGGCCGCCTGGGAACTCAAGCCCGCCGATCCGTCGGTGTTCGCTGCCGCCCCCGACAAGGCGCTGGCCAGCCAGCTTCGCCTGCCCGAGCCCAACCCGTTTGTCCCCGAAAACCTGGACATGGTGTCCGGCGCGGATATGGACAAGCCGGTGAAACTGGCTGACCAGGGCGGCCTCTCTGTGTGGTACGCCCGGGATACCCAATTCGGCACGCCGAAAGCCAATGTCTACGTCAGCATCCGCACCCCGCTGGCGCAAGCCTCCGCCCGCGGCAAGGTACTCACGCAACTGTTGGTGGATGCCGTCAACACCAACCTCAACGCCTGGGCCTACCCGGCGCAGCTGGCGGGGCTGGACTACAGCGTTTACTCTCACCTGCGCGGCGTGACCATCCGGGTGGGGGGCTACAGCGACAAACTGCACACCCTGATGACACGGATCCTGACCCAGGTGGCAGACCCGCACCTGACACAGCAACGCTTTGATATTGCCCGTCAGAATGTGATCGACAACCTGCAAAACAAGGCCAAGGAACGACCGGTCCAGCAGACGTCTGAAAAAGTGCAGACCCTGCTGATCGAAGGCGCGTGGGGCACCGACGAACGCCTCCGGGCAGCTCGGGAAGTAACGTTGGACGAGCTCCGGAACTTCGCCAGCGAACTGTTCGCTCAAACCGATCCGGTGATGCTGGCCCACGGCAACCTGAGTCAGGCGGCTGCCCTGAACCTTGCCCAGCAAGTCCGGGCAGTGGTGCTGAATGGTGCCGAGATCACAGAGGTGCCCCGCAGCACCGTACGGCAGCTCCCCGAGGGCGAGTCCATCGTGCCGCTGTCAGTGGACCACCCGGATACCGGCTATACCCTCTACATGCAGGGAGACAATACCGGCTTCAGCGAACGCGCTGCCTTCCGGCTGCTGGGCCAGATCATCAGCAGCCCCTTCTATGAAGAGATTCGTACCACCCGGCAACTGGGCTACATCGTTTACGCCACACCCTTTGAAATGTTGGAAACACCGGCACTGGGTTTCGTGGTGCAGTCCCCTGAAGCTTCTGGCGAGGAAATCGACCAGGCCGTTCGTGAGTTTTCCGACACATTCGAGGAACGTCTGAGTTCCCTCAGCGACAGTGATCTCGAGCGGGAGAAGCAGGCGGTGATCAGCCAACTGATGGAACAGGATCGTACTCTTGGCGCGGTGTCAGAGCGTTTCTGGCGGGAGATTGACCGGGAAGCTACAAATTTCGATTCGCGGGAACAGCTGGTCAAAGCAGTAAAAGCGGTTGACCGGGACCAACTGATAAAGACCTACCGCAAGGCTGTTCTTGACCGTGAACATGCCCTCAGAGTGGTCACCGGCGCCTCGCTGACGAACGCCAGCACCCTCGTCCAACGCATCCTGGAACAGGCGCCTGTCCCGGACGCCTGATCCCGGGTCCGCTCAGCCTGGAGACTGGTCGAGGAACCGCTGCCAGTCTTCGGGCTCATCCACGTCCCAACGGGGCGGCAACAGCCCCACCGACAGACCCAGCCCCGCCATTCCGGTGCAGGTCTGGTCCAGCACACTCCCGGTGCCCCAGTTCACGCCATCGAGCATCCCGGCGACCACCCGGCGAGCGCCAATCATCACGTACCCCCCGTCATTGGACGGCCCCAGCACCACATCGCTGGTATCCAGCTCCGTCACCGCCTGCCGGACATAATCCGGATCCACCGAGGGGCAATCACTGCCAACCACCAGGGCCTTGTCATGATCCTCCAGCACTCGGGCCAACGCGGCTTCCATTCGTTGTCCCAGATTGTCGCCCTGTTGAATACCCGTGGTGATCTGCGCCGCATCCAGCTTGGACAACACCGGGGCCGCTGCGGCGGGTGCCTGATCCAGCGGGCGATCCCACCAGAACTGAACCGGGAACCCGCTAGCGATGAGATTGTCCAGTACTTCCAGGCTCAGCCTGACATGAGCATCCAGCGCGCCACTGGCACCCAGCGCCGGCATCAGCCGGGTTTTCACCCTGCCCTCTTCCGGCCACTTGGAGAACTGCATAACCAATACTGACGACTCAGGGCTCTTGGGCATTACGGACATCCGAACGATAGGCGTTTGCCAGGGATTCCGGCGATTCGCCGCGCCAATAGCGCCAGCGCAACCGCCACATCAGGAAGATAGTACGCCAGGCCCCACCCTGTTCCCAGCGTCGGCTGTCGGTAACCACCGGGTCAGTGACACAGAACGGGCGGGACACCAGCCTCAGCCGGGAACACAGCTCCACGTCCTCCATTAACGGCATCTCCCTGAAGCCCCTGAGCACTTCAAACACCGGGCGCTGCACAAACAACGCCTGATCACCGGTGGCGATGCCCGTCAACCAGGACCGCTGATTCATGAACCATTCAATGACACGGAACAGAAGGCGCTGGCCGCTCAACCGGACATTGAACCGCCCCCAGGCATTGCGACTGGCGTGAAACCGCTCCAGCGCCGCCAGTGCGGACTCGGGCGGGCACGTGTCTGCATGTAAAAACAGCAGGACATCACCGGTGGCCACCTCTGCCCCGGCGTTCATCTGACACGCACGGCCACGCCCGGACGACAGCACCCTGTCACACAGGGGCTCGGCGAGCTTCTGGGTACCGTCGTCACTGCCGCCATCCACCACAATCACCTGATGGCCAGCCTCACGAATCGGCGCCAGGCGCTGCAGGGTGGCCGTAATGGTCGCCGCTTCCTGCCAGACCGGAACAATCACGCTTAGCCTTAGTGGCTCAGGTTCATCATCCCCTTGCGACGGCTGCTCGCTCATCCGCAACAATCTCCTTACCTTGAAAATTCGAGCCGAGGCTCGATTACCTTTACCATACCCATTCTAAACCAGTACAGCCGTCAGATGAGTATCACTATGCCACTGAAATACAGAATCATTCCTGTGACCCCGTTCCAACAGAACTGTTCCCTGATCTGGTGCGAGGATTCCGGGGTAGCAGCCGTTGTCGATCCGGGCGGCGATCTGGACAGGATCCGCGCAGCGGTCGAGGAAGAAGGCGTGAAGGTCGAAAAGATACTGCTGACCCACGCCCATATCGATCATGCCGGCGGCACCGCTGAACTGTCACGGTCGCTGGGCATTCCCATTGAAGGGCCTCACCGGGAAGACGATTTCTGGATTCAGGGCCTGCCCATGCAGGCACAGATGTTTGGCTTTCCGGCGCCGGAAATATTCACCCCGGACCGCTGGTTGGAAGATGGCGAGCAGGTCACCGTTGGTAACCAAACACTGGAAGTTCTGCACTGCCCCGGCCACACACCGGGCCACGTAGTGTTTTATCACGGTGAATCAAAACTGGCCCTGGTGGGCGATGTACTGTTCCAGGGCTCCATTGGCCGCACCGACTTCCCGAAAGGCGACTACAACACCCTGGTGCGATCCATCCGCGAAAAGCTGTTCCCCCTGGGGGACGACATCGCCTTCGTACCGGGCCACGGCCCCATGTCCACCTTCGGCCATGAAAAGACCAGCAACCCCTTCGTGTCCGATCATCGCGGTTAAATACCCGGGGGCCCTTGAGACACATCAACGGGCCCGCTATCATACCCGCCTTCTGACGATACGCCCCCGTAGCTCATCTGGATAGAGCGTCCCCCTCCTAAGGGGAAGGTAGCAGGTTCGAGTCCTGCCGGGGGTACCACCTCTACTTCTATCGAAATCCACAAAACCACATACCTATCAGTATCTAGAATATATTTCCCATAAAACCGCTATCCAGAAGTCCACCATTCTCCACTGAGAGCCATGACATATGGGAAGCAGGCTGTAGTGGTCCAATCAACAAAACACATAAAGCGTGAGATCGGAATAAGGTTGGTAGCTTCTGGTGCGCTTGATTGGGCGCTGAGGGCGAGGGAAAGTCCAAACTGCTTTTCCATGAATGGCCTAGTACCCAAATATATCTAGCGCCATGACAGAGAAAAGCCACCGGGCTTCCAAATCCCGGTGGCTCTATTCTTTTTACGATGGACTCCATCTCCTGCAGCGCCCTCTTCTTACCATGAGGATCCGAATGCAATGACAATCTGCCCCTGAGGCAATCCAAAGAAGAACGCAGTAAGCCTACAAACCAGAAACACGATCAATCAATTTCTCGACGTAGTGTTCATCTTCGTCCCGAAACAGAATATTCCAACTCTCCATCAGTTCCCGTGTCACAGCCTGGCCAGAAGCGTCCCTCCACTGGCTCACAAGCTGAGAAGAGTGGGTTTCCGAGATCAGGAAAGCATGCAGCTCGATTCCGGCATTCTCCGGCCGCTGCTGACGTAGATCCGCCTCAATGTCCTTAATGGTTTCATGGAAGCGAATCTTAGGATCGTCCGGTTTGTGATGGCGCAGGCCTTTCGGATCGACGAACACCACTTTCTGGGATTGGCCCTTCACCAACCAAAGGATAAAGTCCGGATAGAAACCTCCATCAACGAACACGCCCACGGCGCCCTGGCCAGTCTGGTTGCGAAGCAGGTAAACCTCGTAGCCTTCAAATGCACCAGCCTTGGTTGCCGCCTGAATATCGCGAACGAAATCGGCCTCGCCTTTGTTCAGGGATACCGGAGTCACCTGAAAATCCAGACCCTGGGTGGATGCCAGTAATGGCTGATAGAAATGCCGCTCGCACCAGATAAACTCCAGCCCCTCGGCGATTTTGCCATTCCAGACGTCCACCTCGCCCCTTGCGATGCTCTCTCTCAAACTCGAGAGCTGCTTAATCAGCGACTGATGGCGAACCCGGTCAAGAGTTACCATGTAGCTGCCCTCTGGAGTGGCTTCACTTACACCCGGGAGATACTTCCGGTTTTCGGTGATCGGTCTGTACTCCAGCTTGTCCGCCTCCCACTGTTTCCGGCGGAAGCCGTAAAACAGCTCACAATACTTTCTGAGCAGGGATATCGCCATGTCGTGCCACAACGTCATCTTCTCCAGTCGACCCAGCTCCATGGCCTCATCCGGGGCATAGAGCCGATACCAGTCGTACCGGTTATCGGTGAGGAGCTTTTCAACCACATCCTGGGTGATGGTCAGGTTTGACCAACGCTTGTCCCGCTTGAACGCCAGTAACTCGAAATAAAGGCGCTGCATGTCCAGCAGCGCGATGTGCGTCGGTTTTAGACGCTGGATTTTGGCACCGGTGTTCTGAACGCCTTTCTTGTCGGTGGCAAACAGTCCGACCTGCGGATAAAAATCCAGGCTTACCCTCGGCGGATTGCAGAAGTAGTCGATCTCAGTAGGTTTCAAATCACTTGGCGCCTTCAGGACCACCTGCTCGGCAAGTTCCTGAAACGCCGTACCGGAACCGCCAATGGCCTTATTGGCAATGCTTTCCTTAACCCGAACAACATGGAGATCCTTGCGCAGGTCCTTCATCGGCTTGAGCGGGAGCACGAATTCTTCGAGACCTTCATTAACCGGGATCTCTTCGTCTTCCAGCTCTTTCCGGAACTGAGCAATGTAATCGGCCTTAACTCCAAAGATGTTCAGGGTCTCCATGACACCAATGTGCTCAGGCCGCTCAATACCAGCTTCTTTCAAGCCGGTTGCCAGCTCGGCTGAGCGCTTGAGTGTTGTTTTCCAGCCTTTCAAGCGCACGCCACGGCCGAACAGCTGGATGATCTGGGCACCCTCATTCTTACCGACGTTCATCAACGTCATGTTGGATACACGCCAACTACTCCAGCCTTCGGTGAACTTCTTCGAGCCCAACAGCAGGTTGACCGGTGAACTGTCAGTATTGATGCCGTGGAACAGGCTTTCGCTAAAACGAGAATCCTGAGTGAACAGGTCGTGCTTCTCGCAGAGTTTGACCAGCTTTGTATCATCCCCCACGTTGATGACACCAAACGGCGTGTCTGACGTGCCTGCTCGAAGCGCGATTTCACCAGGAATACCGGTAATATTTTCAATGTGGAGGCGACCACCACTGCTATGGAACACCCTGTCTAGCAGATCGTGGTATAGCGAATCCCCACTCTCACCCAGTTCTTTCAGGTAATTGAACCGACCATGCAGCAGATCGGTACCGCCCTTGGCAACCATGCCACGTTTCAGCAGGTAATCAATCGCAGCAATCGTCTCTTCCTGCTTGTGCAACACCTGGTCGATAAACCCCAACACCTGAACCGTGTCGGAAGCTTCACCGCTGGACAGCGTTGCCGTTACCTTGGAGCTCACAAACACCCACAAGGGCTTCTCCAGGTTGAAGGGCCTGAAGTTGGGCTTTTGCTCCTCAAACAACCGCAGTTGCTGGTAGTAACTCAGTAACGATGCAACCAAGTATCGGAATTCATCCTGAGCATTGGGATTTGCTTGCAGATTCAGGATCTGAGACTGCTTGCCGTAGCCATCCCCGTAGAAATGTCGGTAGGAGTAGTCGAACAGAATGGCTTTGGTATAGGTCTGGCGCAGGTTCTCGTGTTTGGAGCCTGACTGGGCAAACGTAGCGGAGTATTCGAAGGAGAAACCCAGCGAACACAATTTTTGCCGGTAATCGTACCAGCTGCCACCACCACTCGCCGTTCCCCGATGGCCCTCATCCACCAACAGCAGGTTACGAGAGCCGAAGGAGTCGACAGCAACCGTTTTCTTCTTCTCACTGTCGCGCAGCTTGTTGATGTCGATGACTATCACATCCTGAGCGAACAGGTCACCGCCACGGGCAGAGAACTCACTGGCCCTGATTCCGGATTTGTCCAGGTCACGCAAGTGTTGCTGGGTAAGCCCCTCGTTGGGGGTCAGCAGAATAATCTTGTTGATATCCCCGGCTTTGCCATACCGTTGCAGGTAGAAGCGATACTGCAGGATGTTAGCGTGCATGATCAGGGTTTTACCGGAACCGGTCGCGCTCCAGTAGGCCACCATGTTGAGCTGCGGCCACAGATCATCCTCCGGGTTCAGTAAATCCATCGGTCTGTGATTAAAGCCCTGCTCCACAACCCAGTGATCATTCCAACGCTCAATCTGTTGGTTGAGCGCCTCCAGCAACTCATCCGGTTTGGTGAACAGGTAGTCCAGGTAGATCTCGGTGAACAGCAGCATCAAGTACTGGAAATACTTCCATTCAATCGGCTCCTCACCGGAGGCCAGGCGCGCGTTATTGATGGTATCTGTCAGCTGCTTAATCCGGCGGTCGTACTCCAACAGTTGCTCATCGCTCAGCTTGGCATTTTCGTTGAGGTTTTCCCGCATTCTCTGGATCAGCAAGTGCTCCCCCTCGGCATTGCGGCCGCTGGTTTCACCAATCAGCTGGAAACGATCGCGAAACGCCTCAAGCGTTGGCGCTTCCCGATTTCCCACATCAAACTGACCACTGAGCGAGTCGAAGCCGAACAGGGAGAACAACCACTGGTTGAGCACCAGGTGATGGCGGAATGGCAACGTCTGCTTGCTGCCCTTGGCGGATTTCCTTGCTGCCATGATGTTCCCCTTAGTGAACCGCTTCGGTGTCAGCGAACATCAGCCGATGGAAAGCTTCCTCAATCAGCTGGATACGCGCCTGCTCCATGGGTTCACCTTTGCGGGACCGGGGAATACTGATGTTGTGGTCACCATTCACGTAAAGCACATCGATTTCGTCGTCCTGGCTCTCGGTCAGGCGAATAGAGAGCTTCTCGATCAGTACCGCATCCAGCACAGCATTATCCTTCTGGATGCCATCTGCCTGTCCATCAATGACCGACGGTAGGTTTCTCCATACCACCAACACCTGCTGCCCTGCTCGGTTCGTGCCGTAGACGGTTCTGAACCACCACTTGCCGGTTTCACTACGATTGACCTTAGCCTGCCAGCGGCCGTATTCGCCTTGGTTCAGCTCAGCCTCGAAGTGAACTGGCTCAGCGATATATTCTATTGTCAAGCCCAGCAAATAATTGAACGTTTCAAGTAGGTCAACATTTACAGTTTTTGTTTCATCTCCACTAGGAGAACGTACCTGAAGCTTGTAATCTATCGGATCTATAAACTTATTTATGTTAATTAGGGACTGAGACCCACGACTCTCAACCTCTAACATATAATTAATTAAATAGGCGGATCTGACAGCAGCCGCTTCTTTTGACTCATCCTCGACTAATAAATGCTGTTGCTCTTGTTTACGGGAGACCTTAAGGTTTCCGAGCGTATCTTCATAGCTTTCTAGCCGTAGACATTTGACAAGATGCGACACCCCAGAAAAGCTTCCCGATTTTCCTTGACTAGGCGCTCCAAGCTTCCAGTTCTGGGAATACGCTGCTTTCTTGATTCTTGGCTTCAATACCGAATCAAAATAATTACCCATTTCTACCAAGATGTATTTCCTATGTCCGCCATCCTCCCTGTTCAAGTCGATAACCGCATGACCGGTGGTTCCGGAACCAGCAAAATAATCCAATACATTCGAAGATGAATCCGAGCTCATTCTAATAATTCGTTGAACCAAGCTCGTAGGCTTTGGAGTATCGAAAACCGCCTTTGATCCAAAAAGTTTTTCCATTTCGTTGGAAGCATGTTGATTATATCCCAAATCATCCCATATAGAGGGCGTAGCCATGCCCTGTCTTGCCTCGAACTTGAACAATTTCCGCATTGGAGTTTTCGCTTCGCCAGTTACCCCCCAGTAAAGCCTGTTATCTTCTTGCAATCGTTCCATCTCAGATTTACTGTGGCGCCAACATGTGCCTCTGCGCGGCCAAACATCCTCATTCGTGTAGGGGTTTCGGATGGGATAATAAAGGGACTCAACGTAACGTCCTCCTTTACCATTTGCCGTAGTGTCGATCTTTCTAAAAGGCCCTCGGGGGTCAGGACCGTCCGGCTCCTTAAATGTCTGATACTGAGCATCAGCTTTCTCGGTCCGGGGCATCAAGTTCAAACATTTTTCGGAAGAGTTCGTTGTACCCCAGCACAATATATGCTCATGGGTTGAGCCAATGGTTCGATCATTAGGAGCCCCATCACGTTTCTTCCATATGAAATCCATTAGAAATAATTCGCGATCCTTGCTCCCATCCAAAGCACACTTAAAATAATGCGCCTCAGTATCGTCAAGAGAAACCCAAAAAACACCATCATCAGAGCTTAAAGTATTACCTATTGCCGACCGACCAACAATACACGAAAGCCAGCTAGAGTGCTGGTAACTGTCTTTGTATGGAAATCCATCCTTACCGGTGTTATATGGCGGATCGATGTATGTACATCTTACTTCACTGCTATACCGCTCCTTAATGAAATTGACAGCTTGAAAGTTTTCTGAATGCAACAAAACCCCGTTCAACTTATCATCCAAACCATCGATATCCGACACAATTTTATTTTTAAATAATTCTGTAAAGTAAGAGGAGTCTATCGATAAATATTTATAATCAGAACTAAAAATAAACTCCTTTAATTCTTCCAAACTACGCTTAGTTTTAAGCTCTGAAATATCAACTTTGTAGAGTTCCTCCCACTCTTTCAACTGTTCTTTGTTATTGAAAACATCTCGCAATAGTTCTGGGCACCGCTCAAAGTAATCCAGCGTTATGATATAATTGGTCTCGGTAACAAACTTCTTTTTCAACCAAAGCTTCTTCTGGAAGTTCTCGAGCTGCGCTAGAAATGCAATGATCTTCTCTCCCAGAGAACGAATCACCTCAATTTTGCTGATCAGCGGTGCAAGTCTTGCTGTGTCATTCTTTAAAGAGGCGAGGTCATCCCAATCGAGGAGTTCATTCTTGATGTAGAAATCCAGCTCCCGGGTCAAAAAGCCGGCGAGATCTTTGTGGATGAAATAGTCAAACGTATTCTTCTTGGTGTAGTTATTCAGTTGCCCAGCCAGCATTGAATAGTCAGCCCGATTGCCATCAGCCTTGCGGTAGGGCTTTGCCAGCGCACTCTTCCAGGGCTCCGGCAAATCAGAGGCTGCTCCCAGAAGCCTTTCTTCAGCAATCGCTCTGAGCGCATCTTGTGTCGGGGGTTTCTTTTGTGCCGCAGCTGTCGCCTTCTTTTTCTCGGCTTCCGTCCAGTCGCTTTCCGTTGCCGGCCGTAACACGAACCGACATTGCAGTTCAGTGTGCTGGTCACCGTGTTCGGTTGCTTCACCCTCGATCAGCTCAAACGGGTTCTCCACGTCCAGCACGAAGACTCGGCGACTATCAGCGGATTCTTTGTTGTTGTCTTTGGCACCGGCTTCAGCATCGACCAGCTTGAAATGAACGCGCATTGGGTCTTCGTCGGGGCCGACATCCGGATTCAGGCGAAAGCTGTAATCTCGCAAGGTTTCGCTGCTTTTGATGTAGTACTGGTCTTTGTTGGCCCAGTGCAGTACTACTTCTTCCCCCTGGTAGGGAATAGCGTAGGTGCCATCTTTGTAAACCCGGCGTGACAGGAAGTCACCCTCGTTATAGTAACGGCTAAAGAAGGTGACCAATGCGTCGTAGACTTCGCCCTCTTCCCGCGCGAGATCAAACCCACCCTGCAGTTTCTGCTTGAGCTCCTGCACTTTGGGGATCGCGTCCGGGTCCATACCCAAGCCTTTCGCGCTCTTGATGTGCTCTTCCAGTTCGGCTTCCAGCTGAGCTTGATCCTGGCTGGCGTATTGGCTGAACGCTTCCTGAGTGATCCTCGGCAGGTCCTGCTCAATAAACCGGTTAATGTCATCTTTACGGGCATGCATAATGCGATAGAGCCCAAAATCCAGTTCCGGCTGATTGAGCTGGAACATTTCACGCAAAAGGTCGGCAAATTTCTGTCGACGTTGCTGGGCTTTTAACTGCTGTGTCGCGTTACTCATGGTATTCCCTGTTTAAAAATCAAACTTGGCAGGCTGGGGTTAAATTCACGCCAACTCGAGGAGGCTGGAAACCCAACTATTGAATCTGGGGCACTGATTGCGTACGGCATCCAGTGATTGTTCAAGTATTACCGGGCCGTGGAGCTTTTTGTCGTAGGCGGCAGCCAGGCCTTTAATTCGGCGGGAGGGACAGGTTTCATAACCATCGTTAACGTTTTCGGCACCGCCAGCTATGGTCACGATGTCCCTGAGCTGATCGGCGAGGCCTGCCACTCCCAGCGTATGTTCGGCCTGCTCCGGGGCGGCCAAAACCAATGCCTCGAATTCGTAGAGCTGGACATATGGGATCAACAAGCGACGCTGCTCTGGGTCCACAAGCTCCAGAATTGATCGTTCAACGGCTTCTACTCCGCCCTCAGGGCGTTTATGAAAACCGTAGTAGTCATAAAAAGTCGTTACGTAGTCAAAGGTTGGGATCAGCTGTTTCAGCTCATTACCAATTCGGTCCAGCGATACTTTGCCTCGCATATCTACCGGGCTGGCGAAGATACCATGCTGGCTCAAAAAAGGATCGAGAACTTTAGTGACAAATTCCCGCTCTGTTGCGCCCTCAACGCTGACTGCGAGCCTGGTCATCAGGGCGTACCTCCGAGGAGATTTTTCTCCCATAGGTCGCCCAAGCGATAGTCTTCCAGCCAAGATTCAAATGCCTTCGGGTCCAGCCTCCTGAACTGAGAATTGTTGTCTCGGTGTTCCACGACAATCACATTCTCTGGCTCAAACTCATTGGCCAGGGTTACGGACTGGGTGGAGGCAATGATCTGCGTACTCTCGCTCGCAGAGCGCAGCATGGAGCCCAGCAACTGGATTGCGTAGGGGTGCAGGCCCAGCTCTGGTTCATCCAGCAGAATCACTGATGGAAGTCTCGGTTGAAGCAGAAGCGTTGTCAGACAGATAAAGCGCAGGGTGCCGTCTGATAGCGAGTGTGCGTCAAAGTAGGCATCGTTGCCCTTGTGCTTCCAGCGAAGGCGTATTTGGCGCTCGTTATGAAGGTCTCGCTCCAATATAAAGTCGTGGAAAAAAGGCGCTGCACGTTGGATCGTTGAGACAATACGCGCGTATGACTCCGGCTCGTACTCCTTGATGTGATACAGGAATGCAGCCAGGTTTTCACCTTGTTCTCTCAAGCGCCCGGCATCCGCTATGTTGCACGGTTGCTTTACCGGCGCGGACTGGCTCGTGTCATGAAAGTGGTAAACCTTCCAATCTTGAATGTATCCAGCGACGTGACCAGCGATTGTGGTGCTTCCAGGTGAAGGTAGGCCTGACTCTGCTGACCCAGGGTCAGCCAGTTTCTTATGTTTTATTCCTCCTTCATAATTAATCTTGTGTCCATAAAATCGACAGCTTTCAGACTTGAAGACCAGCCGACCGTCGTTAGTCGGCATTAATGCGCAGGAATAGGAATTAGGATCAAACCGTAAATTAGCCTCAAGCAACGGCGTTTGTTTCCGCCCGAAATGCAAAATGGCATCAGCCCCTCCCTGCTCCGCTACATATAGCTGAAGATCTTTCTGAAGCAGCTTGTTCATGAATCGGAAGAAGTTAATGAAGTTGGACTTCCCCGCGCCATTAGGACCGATCAGGACATTGAGCCTGCCGAGGGGCAAGTCCATTTCCTTAATTGAGCGAAAACCACTCAGCTTGAGATGGTTCAAATAACCTAGCTTGGGCATGATTAACCGTTTCCCGTCAGATACCTACATCCATTAAGGACACATCCACATTGGCCAGTTGGACTGGCATACCGGTAGCGTTGAAATGGCCGGGATTCTCCCACAATTGCCGGGGTAATCTCTAATTTGTTTTGAAGATGATTCTATTCCAGCCGCCAACGAATGCGAAATAAATGATGTGTACTACTGCTTTGATGCATCTGGCGCTCCAGGGCATCAATCAAGGCATCCCGGCGGGCCTCTATCTCGTCTTCCACATCAAATATTTCCTGTCGCTGCCGGCGCTGCAACTTACTGAGACGCTTGATCCTCTCCTGAGCGTGCTTCTGACCTTCAACGCTCTCTGCCAGGCGGGACTGGCGCTTTGCCTCCTTGATCTGGGTTTTGGTGTCCTCGAGCTTTTGCTCTGCACTCAACAACTGATCGTCCGCCCAGGCTTCGAGCTTGGTCCGCTCCCGCTGGAAGTATTCGTTGTTCTCGTCGAGCAATCGGCTGAGTCGGGCATCCAGTTGCCGGGTAACGGTTTCACTTAGCTGTCGCCCCGGTTGCTGATCGGGGCCGCCAGGGTCATTGCTCAGCACGTCACCCTGCAGCCGGAAAATGAGTTCGCACTGCTCTTCATCCAGCAGCTGTCCGTCATCCGTGACAGCGGTAAAAACCAGGTGTTCTTCACGCTGAAAGCTTTGCAGCTCAAGCAAATTCAGTTCAAGCCAGCCGGATTTTTCCGGCAGATTCTGGAGTGCGGAAAGTTTCGCCTCGTGACCAGATAGATTGAACACCATATTCGTTACTGGCGTTTCCAGCCTACGGCCTGTGTCCAAAACGTACTCACCGAGGGGATGACTTAACCGATAGAGATGGGCGTGATCTGACGGTTTCTCTCCCTTTCGGATCAGCTCGTAAGAGCCGGCGGGCACCTTGGTTAATGGACTTTCGTTCAACTCAAATGCCAGGCGGTTTTCATCAAAGGTAGCGAATGAGGAAAGTTGATGCCTGGTGAGCTGCCAGAAGAGGCGACTTACCCGGTCGAGCTGCTGCTCTGCTCTCTCGCGCTGGATCTTCAGCAAGTCATGGATTTGGGCATCGAAATGCTCCAGAAGCTTTTCCTGAGTCTCTTGCATTCGCCGGTTGATGCTTTCTTCCAGTTCCTTTTGGAGATCATTGAAGGCCTGTTCGATTTCGGCCTGAGACCGGCAGGTGTCGTAAATAGCCGCTATGCGCTTCTCGAAGTCGACACCGGACTCGATTCGGCCCAGCACTTCGTCTGACGCGCCAAACAGGCCATCAAACAAGTGAAACTTCTCACTGAGCAGTTCAAGAACCCGCCGATCTGCCTCATTCTTCTGGTTGAGGAAGTTGATGACGACGACATCAAATTTCTGACCATAACGGTGGCAGCGCCCTATCCTCTGCTCTACTCGCTGAGGGTTCCAGGGCAGATCGTAATTGACAACCAGGCTACAGAACTGAAGATTAACGCCCTCTGCAGCAGCTTCGGTGGCAATCAGTATTTCTGCATCGTCCCTGAAGTGATCGATAATCGCTGTGCGCCGGTCAACTGCCGGGCTACCGGTAACCTGATCAGAACCTTCGTTACGCGTGAGCCAGCGCTTGTAAATCGCCTGCGTAGTGCTGGAATTGTTGGTACCACTGAATGTGGCGACCTTACCGAGGTAGCCATGGCGTTCCAAGTACTTGAGCAGATAATCCTGAGTTCGCCGGCTTTCGGTGAAGATAACGGCCTTACGCTCCGCGCCCATTTCCGTCATGTGGCTGAAGCCCTGTTCCAGCGCATTCAGCAGGGCCTCAGATTTAGCGTCTTCAGTAATTCTGTGTGCCAGATCCAGATACTGTTCCAGTTCAGCAATCTCTCCACGGAGGCGGTCCAGCTGTATGGGCTCATCCGGTTGTTCAACCTGGTATTCGCCCTCCCCGTCAGCGGCTTCATCGAGGAGGTCATCTTCGACATCCTCACTACCGATCAGTTTTTCCAGCCAGCTGTCTTCATCCTCTTGAGTTTGCTCCAGCCTTTTCAGCCGCTCGATCATTGTCTCAAGCGTATTGATAATGGCACTCGTTGATGACGCCAGCAGTTTCCTGACCACCAGAGTGACCAGGTGGCGCTGCCGCTGGGGGACGCCGTAACTGTTCTCACGCTGCAGGTAGGCAGACACAAGATGGTAAAGCCGCAGTTCATCTTCCGATGGAGCGAAGGGAATCGTGATGGCACGTCGTTGTGTGTAGCGGATGTACTCCAGAACCTGTTTACGCAAGGTCCGTTTGGTGAACTCCTGAAGCCGTTCTTTCAGGCCTTCCAGGTCTTCTCCACCGCGCAGATACTGGCGACGGAAGCTGAGCGCATCACCAAACAGTTGGCTGTCGATGACCGTCGACAGGCCGTACAGCTCCATCAGGGAATTCTGTAGTGGAGTTGCCGTCAGCAGCAGCTTGTTGCAAGCGCCGAAGGCTTCTTTGATAGCCTGGCCAGTACGGTGACTTTCTCGGTGGGCGTTACGGAGTTTGTGGGCTTCGTCGAATACCACCAGATCCCACGGTGTGAGCCGTAGTTTCTCAGACATTCTCGCGGCAAAATTGTAAGAAATGACGTTAACACCGGGCTGGTCGAACGGGTCTGCCACCCCCTGCTTACGCAACTCCTTATAGGTTCGGGCATCCAGAACCTGCGAGGGCAGATGAAATTTCTCTGCCAGCTCGTTTGCCCACTGCTTACGCAAAGCCGCAGGGCAGACAACAATCAATCTTCGTCTACGTTCTGCCCAGTACTGTGCCAGCACCAGGGCAGCCTCAATGGTTTTACCCAGGCCGACCTCGTCCGCCAGGATCACACCTTTTACCAAGGGGTTCTGCAAAGCGAAGAGCGCTGCATCGATCTGGTGGGGGTTCAGGTCTACCGAGGCATCGAATAGCGACTGGGTCAGACGACCAACGTCACCACCACGGCGCTGCCTGGTGAGTTCGTAGGCAAAATACTTGGCGTGGTAGTCCGTTATGGGCATGGAATACTTCCTTATTTTCAAAGAGGATACTTCAGACTGTAGCCTGCTAACGAGCCAGCGTCACGGCATCCCGAGATTGTGACTACGGGTCCTGCCAATACCTGTGATCAAGGGGGAGTGCGCAACGCCGTAAATCTGCATGACAGTTCTTGAGTTATTGTTGCCATCGCTCGCCGAGAACCGCATCGTTATCATGACGCTTCGCATCCCACTCGTAAGACTCGGCAACAGACAGAAGCATGCCGGCAACCCGAGGATGTGTAGTCACATAGTTACTGGCCAGCGTTCGGTACCGTGCTGCAAGCTTTCGTTCCTGTGCACCACCGTCGAAAGGGCTGCGTGACGTGATGCCGCGACTATTTCGAATCCCCAATTCAAACTTGTCTCTTAACCCATCATTTTCTGGTGAGTCCAAAATATTCAGCAAAGGCTCCGGGAGCCAGTCCTCCCACCTGCGGTGTCGAGCATATCGTGCCAGGAGTGCGCCTAGATGCAGTTCAGCAAATCGACCGAGATTCTCATCGGCAGCAATTCTTAATGCGCCTTTTACCCACGTAGTAAATGTTTCGGGGTCAATATTTCCATTTTCATCCGCCCCGGGAACCATGTTCCAGGCATCTAATGTGTAGTACGCTATTTTTCCGAGGGCTTTTCTTTGCTCTTCGTCTGATTGGTCGTCAGGCACTTGATAGCACCAGGACAACAACTGGACAAAGAGTTCGGGATTACGGGCTAGCTCTCGGTGGACGGCCAGTGCTCTCTTTGCACTACGGTGTCCATAGCTGCACAACAGCAACGCAAACGGCATTTCTAGTGCCATGATTCGCTCATCATGGAACCCATCAGCATCATCCAAACACGATAAAACCTCGGACAAATGGTAACTATCAGGTACGGGTGCTGCGGGCTCGTCTCCTTTCGCTATTCCCTTTAAGATTTTTTCCCAGGTTTCCGGATGTACTCTGGTGGGCCTATACTGGAAAGACGCAAACGCGGTTCGCGGACGCCCAACCTCCAGCAATTTACCGATTAGAAACTCAACGACCTCGTCAGGTGTATCATTCCAAACCCTCGGCGACACCCTGCTCCAATAGGCTCTGTCTCCATCCGGGCCCAAAGCAGCCGCAGTGGTCCATCCATGCATGTTACCCGGTAATAGTTGAGCAAACTGGGTTATGGATTGGGTGCCATCCAAACATCCCCACCACTTCAGCGTTGTAGTTATTTCTTCTAATTTCGCAGTTTCAAATGTCGCCAGAATCTGCCGAACAAACGATGTCGTCGCCTCTATCAGCCCCCTGTCCAGCGCTTTCTTGATCCACTCTGCAGCTTCTTCAGGCGGGGTTTCCGGCGTAACCAACACTTCAGCAACGAGCTGAGGCTGCTTCACCTCAAACACGAATCCCAGAAGCCCATCATTTCCCACTTCGTCTTGAATTTCTCTGATCGCTTGGGCTCGTTTGGCCCGAACTCGTGCCTCTCGCTCCTCGTATGAAATCTCTTGCTCATTCTCCTCCTTCAGGAGCTCGCGCCACTCTATATAACTCTCAGCGAAGAGCCATTGGTTTCGAGCCTTCGCACTCTCGGGCTCCAGGATCTGCTCCATTTCTCGAATGGCCAGATCGATGTCGTCTTGATCACTGTCACGCTGATACACCCTAAATGCTTCTTGGCGGCGAAGTGCATGGCGCACATACGCTTTATCTTCGTCTGAAGCCATCGAGCCCCAGTTGTCAACCTCGCCGATCAAGCGAGCCAAGTCTTCTGGGTGCAAGCGCGGAGAGATTTCCACCAACCGCTCGATTTCGTCTCTATCGAATGGAGAAAGATCCAGCAATAGCCGACTAGCTTGGACGGCAGCTTCTCTGATGTGTCCATCAGTCGGCTCTGGAACGGCCTGCATTACCTCCCTCCAACGGGGAACCAACGTTCTCATCGCCAAACCCGGCCAATTATCCGGCAATAACGAGATGCAAACCTCGAAAACTGGCCGCCGAAATTGCACCGAATAGCTGCGTAGAACTGTCATCTTGTCGGACAGCCCTGTTGTGGTGGCAGGTAGCTGAACCATGAATAACGATTTGGCCAAGGCGGATGGCTTGTCAGCCCAGTTGTCGTCGGTCGGAAACCGTTGAAGAGCAAAAGTGATACCTGCCACTCGAGAAAAATACAGCGGGTGCCATGCCAGTATTTCAAGAGCCCATAGCAAGTTCGTTCTTAGGCACTCCCCACCTATGCCGTCGCCGGCAACCCCCATAATGGCTTGAACGGCTGGCTCTTTTCGTTGGAGGTCCTTTTCGAGGGAATCTAGGAAGGCGCTGGGCGAAGCTTCAGCTAGTGTTCTCAAAATGCCTCGGATGGAAAGCCACTCCTCCTCTTCTGCCCCCTGCATCAATTGGCGCACTATCCTCTCTGCTTGAAAGTCGAAGTCTATTTGTAACGCATGTCCACAGATCTCTCTGCCATGTACGGCCAAGATGCAAAGTGCATCGCCGATACCGGACATTAGAGCGCCGGAATATTGCCGGCTTTTACCCAGCACATTAGCCATCCAGCGCTTCTCGGGCGGGAGGTCAAGAGCAGGGTCTCTATGGCCCAAAACCTCCAATACCAGCTCGAAAAATCGCTCAAGCTCGTCCGCCTCGATATAGGGACCGACCGCAAAAAGTGCATCGAGCTGCGAAACAGCGACTGTCACGTTTCCATATTTCGCTAGTGGCGAGTCGTCTAACGACAATAGTTCGTGTCGGTTTTGTCGAGTCGTACAGCTATCAACATCGCCAAGCAGATCCAGGATTGTTTGGTCGCCACAATTTCCGTCTTCTACCCAGGCACCAGCTAACGCAAAGGGAATCATTCTTTTGGCTGCACTACGACTGCGAGACCAAACTGGCCGGTTTACCGCCGGATCTTGAGAAAGCGACCGACGTAAGACCTGAACGGAATGCCCAGTTTTAAGGGCTTTGCTCTCAGCCTCAGCTTCGGAAAATCCCATTGCTTCAAGTTCCGACCGAAATACTGAAGAGGGAACATGAGATAGTACGATGGCGCCTTGAACACCCGGACGTCCCCGAGGGTAGGCCCTTACGATGGTTAATTGGTTTCTGTCGCCATAATCCAAGTCCTGTTCGTCCGGCATGTCTGCCAGCACGATTGGTTTTGAATTGCGGGTAGAAGGAATCTTAACCGCACCTGCGCTTACAACCAGCAGTCTGTCGAGTAAGTCTTCAGCATCGGCTTCCACTAGCGA
The DNA here is from genome assembly GCF_045449795.1 of Marinobacter alkalisoli. Taxonomy (NCBI): domain Bacteria; kingdom Pseudomonadati; phylum Pseudomonadota; class Gammaproteobacteria; order Pseudomonadales; family Marinobacteraceae; genus Marinobacter; species Marinobacter alkalisoli. The sequence goes on along the minus strand of NZ_JBJJLB010000011.1, from coordinate 4,348 downwards.
TGCGATAACAAATGCAACCGCTTCTCCTCGGTCATCAGCCTGAACTGTGATTACTGGCTGACCACTGCGGAATTTTTCCAGAAGATCCTTCCCATCTTCATTTCTACGCGTTGCCACCAAGCGAGTGGTCATCGGAAATTCAGAGACCGAAGCCCAACGCTTCCACCATTCATGGGGCGTACATATACCGGGCTCCAAATGCCCAAGAACTTCGCGTAACCACCGCGATGAGACAGGAGCTTCCTCCAGCCAGGTTTCGAGATCCACAGCGTCGTAAACTCGGACATCAGCCCATTGGCCATCTTTTTTTCTTTCTTTAATCCACTGCCGTTTCGTGTTCCAGCGGCGCGGGGTGACGAACACAAAAGTTGAACTGAGCCTGTCGGCCTCCGGAATTTTCTCGGTTCGTTTCTGATAGTCAGCAGTGGCCTTACTACCGGGATTTTGATTGCATCCGATTTCCCAGATGCTGTGCCCCACAGGCACCCAAGTTGATGGCGCATCGGCCTCAACCTCACCATCCAGGCCGGGCAGGTCTACAGCCTCGTGGCCCGGGAATCTCAGAGCGGATAAGGAGGGCGTTGTTTCACGAACGAGTCTTCGAATAAGAACCGGGAGTTTATCGCGACATTCATGTCGATCCGCCCATTGGCACAAAGTAGTTTCGTCGACAGACTGCATTGCCTTTGCTCTCCCGGAGTTCCTGTCTGGCATATTTGACCTGGCATCTGAACCGCGCATAAAGCCCAACCTGTTCTGTTATAACAGGAAAAGGCAGAGCTGCCCCCTTCACGTCCCATTGCCAAGCTACCACGGCGACCCACTTTTTTCAGTTAAGTACCGTGGCCTCCTACGTGATATCTAAGGAAATACTGTTTAAACCAAAAAAATAAACTCGTCAGCCTCTATCCTGCGACGGACTTCTTGGATTCCAAACTTTCATGAACTTAGAGGTTATTACCGAACTTTCGTTGTACGTCCAAGTGACGAGAAAGTGTAAAACTCCTCCACAACTTCAGTCATTTCATCCTCATCATACTCGAACAGCGCATTTCCAAATCCCTTAGCAGCCGCCACGTCTAGCGCGGCCTGGTCAATGCCCTCCTCTGCCACCGGGAACGGCCTGGTAGTATCTCAGGCCGCAAGCGTCCGTATGCTGTTGTAACCGGTTGTGCGGAAAATAAAGGTGCCGAGATCATCGTCATCACCAACCTTCACGTTCAGGCGACCGTAGAGCCCACCTTTACCAAACTCGCACAACCTGGACCTGTGCAAGGCAATGACTGGGCACCTGATTGCGTCAGGCGATTGCAGGTGATGGTTCGCAGCTTATTGTTGGGCGCGTCCTTTCTCAGCTCTTCATCCAGGGGATGCAGCACCCAACCGTCTTTTTCCTGAATCTGGGAGGTAATAGTGAATTGATTGTCTTTCTCCAGCAGCCGGATGCCGTTCTTCTCAACGACCCGACCAATACTGATGCGCCCCAACACGGGAGGCGTGATGGCGAACCCTTTAATCATGATACTTCTCCAGCAAAAAAGGCCACGGGGTACTCGTGACACCGCCTTGCAAACCACTGACCACAGCACTACCAGTACCACTCATCGGGCCAGCCAACGCTCCAACGACAGCACAGGTTCGAACACCTGCAATTGAGGAGGCGTAGCCGCCATAAACGCCAGCGGCAGCGCCAGCCGTGTTCGTTCCGTAGTTGTTCTAACCGATCCGTTTGGACAGGCATCTGGGCCATTGTTTGGACATGGAAATTACCTCTGCGAATTGGGAGGGAGGGCACCGTTGGCGCCCTGGTTCACAGAGGTGATATAGGTTTGAAATTATTTGAGATATTGACTGCGGGTTCGGAGCTAAAAAAACCGGCTCCTTCTATTAGCAGCCGTTTCAAAGAGCATCAGCCATTTCTAGCGTAAGCGTCCGGCCATCACACCTTGTCAGTAATAGCCGGCTTCCAGTTGTGAGGCAATAGCTCATCGATGGCGTTGTTCTTCTGCATCGGGAGACGGGTCAGCACATCCTTCAGATAGGCATACGGATCATGTCCGTTCAGCTTCGCCGACTGGATCAGAGTCATGATGGCAGCCGCACGCTGACCACTGCGCAGTGATCCCGCGAACAACCAGTTGGAGCGGCCCAGCGCCCAGGGCCGGATCTGGTTTTCCACCCAGTTGTTGTCGATGGGCACAGCACCATCGTCCAGGTAGCGCGTCAGCGCTGCCCAGCGTTTGAGGCTGTAATCCAACGCTTTGGCCGTGCCGGAACCATCCGGCACTTTCTGGCGATGCGCCAGCATCCACTGATGCAGCGCATCAGCAATCGGCTTGGCTTTTGTTTCCCGGATTTCCTGCCGCTTGTCCGGTGGCAGGTCTTTGGTGTCCCGCTCGATTTCGTAGAGCCTTCCGATGTACTCCAGCGCCTTAGCGGCTAGCTCGCTCTTGTTGGCTTCGTGCAGATCGTAGAACTTGCGCCGGGCGTGGGCCATGCAACCGATCTCGATGATGCCGTTGCCGAACCCGGCCTTGTAACCAGCGTAATCATCACAGACCAGCTTGCCCTGCCAGTCACCCAGGAAGGTGCGGGCGTGTTCGCCTGCACGGCTGGGCGCGAAGTCATAAACGGTGGCTTTCAGGTCCGAGAACGGTGTGGTGCAGTAAGCCCAGACGTAGGCCTTGTGGGTTTTCTTCTTGCCCGGGGCCAGCATGCTGACCGGGGTTTCATCGGCATGCAGAACGCTGTGGTCCAGCAGGGTGTTTCTCAGCGCATCCACCAGGGGCTGTAACTGCACACCGCAGGCACCGACCCATTCGGCCAGGGTGGAGCGCGGAATTTCGAGGCCGGCGCGACCGAAGATGCGTTCCTGACGGTACAGCGGTAGATGATCGGCGTACTTGGCCACCAGGACCTGAGCCAGCAGACCAGCGGTGGGAATGCCCTTGTCGATCACCTGCGGTGGCACCGGTGCCTGGACCAGGGTCTCGCAACTGTCACAGACCCACTTGCCCCGGATGTGGCGTTCCACCGTGAACTCGCCCGGAACGTAGTCCAGCTTTTCGCTGACGTCTTCGCCGATGCGCTTGAGCTGGCAGCCGCAGCGGCACTGAGTGTTTTCGGGCTCGTGGTGGATCAGGGTGCGGGGCAGTTCCGGCGGCAGCGGGGTGCGCTTGGGCTTTTGCTTTGGCCGGGCAGCTTTCTGCTCCTCGGTCATCGCCTGTTCCAGCTCGACTTCGATAGCCGCCAGGTCGCTGTCGATCAGTTCATCCAGCAGTCGTCCCTGGACGGCGTCCAGTTGCTCGCTGCGCCGGGCATACTTATGGCGCTTGAGGATGGCCACTTCGTGAGTCAGCTTCTCGATGACCGCATCACGGTGCACCAGGGCCCGCTCCTTGTTCTCGACACGATCGAACAGTTCCGTGGCAAGAGCACGGAGCTGATCGGCAGAGAGTTGGTCGAGATCGGGGCGCTGAGTCATGCCCGTCAGTATGCCAAGTCCATGTGCCGCAAGCGATTCGCGGTTCTGGCTATGGCGATATCACTCAGCTTATGGTTACAGAATGGAGATCACGCCTTCAGCGCCAAGGCGTTGCCAGGGCAGGCCCTGAACCAGAGCGGATAACTGTTCCTCAGTCAGGCGCAGTTGGTCACCGCGCCAGGCTTCGCCCCAGTGGAACTTGCCCCGATTCAGCCGGCGAGCACAGAGCCAGATGCCCAGGCCATCGTGGATCAAGACCTTCATCCGGTTGCCCCGTTTGTTGGCAAACAGGTAGGCGCAATGCGGCCTGGCAGAACCGAAGACCTGAATAACCCGAGCCAGCGCTTTGTCTGGCCCGGCTCGCATGTCCAGCGGCTCAGTGGCCAGCCAGATCTCGTCAATGCGGATCATCCCAGCAGATCCCGCAACAGGGCGGCACACTGGTGGGCCTGCTCCGCAGGCCACTCCACCACCACCGCACCACCGGCGCGGGGAATCTCGATGCGGATGGTGCTACGCTTATCCGAGACCGATTGGTTGCCCGGTGCAGAGGTTGCAGCAGGCAGATTAACCGGAACAAATCCCGGTGTTGCTGGTGTTTTATCCGCTCGCTGCGCTTCACTCATCCAGCGCCGGACCATGTTGGCGTTGAGACCGTTATCCAGTGAAATCCGGGAAACGGAGGCCCCGGGTTCCAGGCATTTGGCGACAATCTCGGCTTTGAATTCGCGGGAAAACCGGCGACGGCGTTGGTAGGGCTTGGTTACGCTTAATTCGTTCATGTTAAGTGTCCACTAGAAAATAAGTGGACACTATCCTGACGTTGGCAGCGCCGTGCTCAAGATGGGATCACCGGACGCTTAC
>NZ_JBJJLB010000010.1:0-17714 GCF_045449795.1 Marinobacter alkalisoli | reverse complement strand
ATCTTGGCGACTACGCCGGCACCAACGGTACGGCCACCTTCGCGAATCGCGAAGCGCAGACCATCTTCCATGGCGATCGGAGCAATCAGGGTAACACTCATCTTCACGTTGTCACCCGGCATTACCATTTCCACACCTTCCGGCAGTTCGCAAGAACCGGTTACGTCGGTGGTGCGGAAGTAGAACTGCGGACGGTAGCCCTTGAAGAACGGCGTATGACGACCACCTTCTTCTTTGGACAGAACGTACACTTCGCACTCAAACTTGGTGTGCGGAGTGATGGAGCCCGGAACCGCCAGAACCTGACCACGCTCAACGTCGTCACGCTTGGTACCACGCAGCAGAACACCAACGTTCTCACCGGCACGGCCTTCGTCCAGCAGCTTGCGGAACATCTCAACACCGGTACAAGTGGTCTTCACGGTATCTTTGATACCAACGATTTCCACTTCGTCACCCACCTTGATGATGCCACGCTCAACACGACCGGTTACCACAGTACCACGACCGGAGATGGAGAATACGTCCTCAATCGGCATCAGGAACGGCTGATCGATTGCACGCTCCGGCTCAGGGATGTAGTCGTCCAGGGCTTCTACCAGCTTCTTGACAGCGGTAGTACCCATTTCGTTGTCGTCCTTACCTTCCAGCGCCATCAGCGCGGAACCGGCAATGATCGGGGTGTCGTCGCCCGGGAAGTCGTACTGCTCCAGCAGTTCGCGAACTTCCATCTCAACCAGCTCGAGCAGCTCTTCGTCGTCTACCATGTCGGCCTTGTTCAGGAACACGACAATGTACGGTACACCAACCTGACGAGACAGCAGGATGTGCTCACGAGTCTGCGGCATGGGGCCGTCAGCTGCGGAACATACCAGGATCGCGCCGTCCATCTGCGCCGCACCGGTGATCATGTTCTTCACATAATCCGCGTGGCCCGGGCAGTCTACGTGGGCGTAGTGACGAGTCGGAGAATCGTACTCTACGTGGGAAGTCGCGATGGTGATACCACGCGCCTTCTCTTCCGGTGCGTTGTCGATCTGGTCGAATGCACTGGCAGTACCTGTACCCCAGACTTCGTGACATACACGAGTCAGTGCTGCTGTCAGAGTGGTCTTACCATGGTCAACGTGACCAATGGTGCCTACGTTCAAGTGCGGTTTACTACGGTCAAATTTTTCTTTAGACACGGTTACACCTCTTCCTGTTTCTTAAGTCCTGGGATCAACCCTTTTTAATGATCGCTTCGGCAATGTTCGAAGGCGCCTCTGAATAACCAGCAAACTCCATCGCGTATGACGCCCGGCCTTGCGTTGCAGAACGCAGGTCAGTGGCATAACCGAACATTTCCGACAACGGAACCTCTGCGCGGATGACCTTACCGGCAGGACCTTCGTCCATACCCTGGATGACACCACGACGACGGTTCAGGTCGCCAACAACATCACCCATATAGTCTTCCGGGGTCACAACTTCGACTCGCATGATAGGCTCAAGCAGTGCAGGGTTCGCCTCAAGCGCACCCTTCTTCATCGCCATGGAGCCGGCGACCTTGAAGGCCATTTCGTTGGAGTCAACGTCGTGATAGGAACCGTCGTACAGGGTCGCCTTGATACGCAGAAGCGGATAACCGGCCAGACAGCCGTTCTGCATCTGCTCTTCGATACCCTGCTGAACTGCCGGGATGTATTCCTTGGGAACCACACCACCAACAATTTCATTCACGAAGATAAAGTTTTCGCCATCTTCTTCATCCAGCGGCAACGGCTCCAGCTTCAGCTTGACGTGACCGTACTGACCACGACCACCAGACTGACGCACAAACTTGCCTTCGACATCGACCGGCTTGCGAATGCACTCACGGTAGGCCACCTGCGGCTTACCAATGTTTGCCTCCACCTTGAACTCACGCTTCATACGATCAACGATGATGTCCAGGTGAAGCTCACCCATACCGGAGATGATGGTCTGACCGGACTCTTCATCGGTGCGCACACGGAAAGACGGATCTTCCTGAGCCAGCTTGCCCAGCGCAACGCCCATCTTTTCCTGATCGGCTTTGGACTTGGGCTCAACGGCCACAGAGATAACCGGCTCCGGGAACTCCATGCGCTCGAGAATAATCTTGTTATTCTCATCACACAGGGTGTCACCGGTGGTGACGCTCTTCAGGCCGATCGCCGCTGCGATGTCACCAGCAAGCACCTCTTTGATTTCCTGGCGATCCTTGGAGTGCATCTGAACCATTCGGCCGACACGCTCTTTCTTACCCTTCACAGAGTTGTAAACGGCATTGCCGGACTCAAGCTTACCGGAGTAAACACGGAAGAAGGTCAGCGTACCCACAAACGGATCCGTCGCGATCTTGAACGCAAGCGCGGCAAACGGAGCGTCGTCATCCGCCTGACGGGTTTCCTCTGTTCCGTCTTCGTCAACCTCACCACGGATGGCTTTAACCTCATCCGGCGCGGGCAGAAACTCGATAACGGAATCCAGAACTGCCTGAACACCCTTGTTCTTAAACGCTGAACCACAGGTAGCTACAACGATTTCGTTGGCCAGGGTGCGAATACGCAGCCCCTTCTTGATATCCTCGACAGACAACTCACCCTCATCCAGGTACTTGTCCATCAACTCTTCATTGGCCTCGGCCGCCGCTTCCATCATCTGCTCGCGGTACATGGCGACTTCATCCGCCATTTCTTCGGGAACATCACGCTGGTCATAGGTTGCACCCGCGTCGTCTTCGTTCCAGTAGATTGCCTTGTTACGAATCAGATCCACGATACCCGCGAAGTTATCCTCCGCACCGATCGGCAACTGAACCGGAACAGGCGTTGCACCCAGACGAGTCTTGATCTGGTCAACCACGCGCAGGAAGTTAGCGCCGGCACGGTCCATCTTGTTGACGAACACCATGCGGGGAACTTCGTACTTATTGGCCTGGCGCCATACGGTTTCGGACTGCGGCTCTACACCGGAAGAACCACAGAACACCACGACCGCACCATCCAGCACACGCAGCGAACGCTCTACCTCGATGGTAAAGTCAACGTGCCCCGGGGTGTCGATGATGTTGATCCGGTGCTCCGGATACTGCTTGTCCATGCCCTGCCAGAAACAGGTCGTCGCAGCAGAGGTAATGGTAATACCACGCTCCTGCTCCTGCTCCATCCAGTCCATGGTAGCCGCACCATCATGAACCTCACCGATTTTGTGGGAAATACCTGTATAGAACAGGACCCGCTCGGTGGTTGTGGTTTTGCCCGCATCAACGTGCGCACAAATACCAATGTTTCTGTAACGCTTGATAGGAGTCTTGCGTGCCACTGTATAAACCTCGGCTGATTAGAAACGGAAGTGAGAGAACGCCTTGTTGGCTTCTGCCATGCGGTGTACATCTTCACGCTTCTTAACAGCGGAGCCCTTGCTGTCAGCGGCGTCAAGAATCTCACCTGCCAGACGCTGCGCCATGGACTTCTCACCGCGCTTCCGTGAAAATTCTACGAGCCAGCGCATGGCCAGCGCGTTCTGACGGGAAGGCCGTACTTCTACGGGCACCTGGTAGGTGGCACCACCCACGCGACGGGACTTAACCTCAACCATCGGCTGGATGTTCTCCAGGGCCTTCTCGAACATGTCGATCGGCTCTTCCTTGGACTTGTCGGCAACGATGTCCAGGGCGCCGTAAACAATGCGCTCTGCGACTGACTTCTTACCGCTTTCCATCACGTGGTTGATGAACTTGGCAAGACGTGCACTGCCGAACTTCGGATCCGGGATAATTTCCCGCTTTGCTGCAACTCTTCTTCTAGGCATCGATAAGCCCTTATATATCTAAAAGGTCTTCAGGAACCCCTGAGATAGCAAACTGCTACTCAGCCTTACTCTTACCGTTCTGACAAGCAACGATAAAAGACACCCGTGTGGGACATCAGGACTTGGGTCGTTTAGCACCGTACTTGGAGCGGCCCTGTCTACGGTTCTGTACACCCTGGGTGTCCAGCGTTCCGCGAACAGTGTGATAGCGCACACCCGGAAGGTCCTTTACACGACCGCCACGGATCAGCACAACACTGTGCTCCTGAAGGTTGTGACCTTCACCACCAATGTATGAGGAAACCTCGTAGCCGTTGGTCAGACGAACACGGCACACTTTACGCAGTGCTGAGTTCGGCTTCTTCGGCGTTGTGGTGTACACACGAGTGCACACACCACGGCGCTGAGGGCATGCCTGGAGCGCGGGAACGTCGCTCTTGGCTGCCTTGCGCTTACGAGGCTTACGCACCAACTGATTAATCGTTGCCATGTAAGCAAACTCCAAAAAACCATATCAATGAACTTGCCCCCATAAACTGGGGGCAAAATTTAAGGGACGCAAGTTTAAGCCTGCGCCCCTGCACAGTCAAGGTGACTGATCTCTTTTTAACCACCCACCGCATAAGTAACTACCGGCGGGTGGCGCGCTTCCCAACTCAGCTTTCGCGGTTGAGCTCAGCACTCAGAGCTTCTTCCACGTCGGCCGCAGTCACGCCCTGCTCTTCCAGGTCGCGCTTACGACGACGCTCATTGTGGTACGCCAGGCCGGTACCGGCCGGGATCAGGCGACCAACCACAACGTTTTCCTTCAGGCCGCGCAGGTAATCACGCTTACCGGTAACCGCACCTTCGGTGAGTACCCGGGTGGTCTCCTGGAACGAGGCCGCGGAAATAAAGGACTCGGTTGCCAGTGACGCCTTGGTGATACCCAGCAGCAGACGCTCGAACCGCGCAGGTTCCTTGTCCGCCACATTGGCCTTTTCGTTTTCTTCCAGAACCTGGGTGATTTCCACCTGGTCACCGGACAGCAGCGTGGTATCACCCGGATCGGAGATTTCCACTTTACGCAGCATCTGACGAACGATAACTTCAATGTGCTTATCGTTGATGACAACGCCCTGCAGACGATAAACGTCCTGGATTTCGTTGGTGATGTACTTGGCCAGCTCGACCACACCCAGCAGACGCAATATGTCGTGCGGGTTGGACGGGCCGTCAGAAATCACCTCACCCTTCTCAACGGTTTCACCTTCAAACACGTTCATCTGACGGTGCTTGGGAATCAGAACCTCGTAGGCATCGCCGTCCTTCGGAGTGATCACCAGGCGCTTCTTGCCCTTGGTTTCCTTGCCAAAGGATACGGTACCGCTGATTTCCGCCAGAATGGACGATTCTTTCGGGCGACGGGCTTCGAACAGATCGGCAACCCTTGGCAGACCACCAGTGATGTCCCGGGTCTTCGAGCTTTCCTGCGGAATGCGCGCCACTACGTCGCCGAGCTCGATGTTCGCGCCATTGGCCATGGTGACCAGGGCATTTGCCGGCAGGAAGAAGATAGCAGTACCGCCGCCAGGCAGCTCCACGTCTTCGCCTTTCGCATCCACCAGCTGAATGGCCGGGCGGATGTCCTTGCCAGCAGCAGGACGCTCCTTCGAGTCAATCACTTCCATGGTGGACAGGCCGGTCAGTTCGTCTGTCTGGGTACGGACTGTAATGCCCTGATCCATGTTGACGAACTTGGCAGTACCATTAGCTTCCGCGATGATCGGGTGCGTGTGTGGATCCCACTTGGCAACCACGACACCGGCTTCAACGCTGTCGCCGTGCTTGACGGACAGAACGGCACCGTAGGGAAGCTTGTACCACTCCCGCTCACGACCCTGTTCGTCTGCAACGGCCAGCGCGGAAGAACGCGAAACAACCACCAGGGAGCCGTCACTCTTCTCAATGGACTTCAGGTTGTGCAGGCGAACAGTACCACCATGCTTGACCTGAATGTTGTCCACTGCTGACGCCCGGCTCGCAGCACCACCGATGTGGAAGGTACGCATCGTCAGCTGGGTACCCGGCTCACCGATAGACTGGGCTGCGATAACACCAACAGCCTCACCCACATTCACCCGGTGACCACGGGCCAGATCACGGCCGTAGCACTTGGAACAGATGCCATGACGGGTCTCACAGGTAATCGCGGAGCGAACCCAGACCTCGTCAACACCGGCACGCTCGAGCGCTTCCACGGTTTTTTCGTCCAGCAGAGTGCCAGCAGGTACAACCGCGTTGTCCTTGTCAGTCGGCGTGAAGGCATCACGCGCCGTGACACGACCCAGTACACGGTCGCCCAGGGGCACAACCACGTCGCCGCCTTCGATGTGCGGCGTCATCAGCAGGCCTTCAGAGGTGCCACAGTCTTCCTCGGTCACCACCAGATCCTGAGAAACGTCTACCAGACGACGGGTCAGGTAACCGGAGTTCGCGGTCTTAAGGGCGGTATCCGCCAGACCCTTACGGGCACCGTGAGTTGAGATGAAGTACTGCAGTACGTTCAGACCCTCACGGAAGTTCGCGGTGATCGGCGTTTCGATGATGGAGCCATCCGGCTTCGCCATCAGGCCACGCATACCGGCGAGCTGACGAATCTGCGCGGGGGAACCCCGAGCGCCAGAATCGGCCATCATGTACACGGAGTTGAACGACTCCTGCATGAGGTCCTCGCCGTCTTCACCCTGCACTGCCTTGCCATCAGGGCCGATTACCTGCTCCTGTGACAGCCGGTCCATCATTGCCTTCGACACTTTATCGTTGGCACGGGACCAGATATCAATCACCTTGTTGTACTTCTCGCCCTGGGTCAGCAGACCGGACGCATACTGGGTCTCGATGTCCTTCACTTCCTCGGAAGCGGCATCCACCAGTTCGTACTTCTCCGGCGGGATCTCGAAGTCGTTGAAACCAATGGAGATACCGGAAACCGTGGCGTAGTGATAACCCATGTACATCAGCTGGTCGGCAAAGATAACGGTATCTTTAAGACCGGCATCCCGGTAACAGGTATTGATCAGGTTGGAGATCGCCTTCTTGACCATCGGCTTGTTGACGATGTCGTAGGACAGACCATCCGGCACGATATCAAACAACAGGGCGCGACCGACTGTGGTATCCACAATCTTGTATTCTTCGACCTTGTCGCCCGCTTCGTTATAGATCACTTCCTTCACGCGCACCTTGACGATGGCCTGAAGGTCAACCTTGCCGGCACCGTAGGCGCGATGCGCCTCTTTCACATCGGCGAAGACCATGCCCTCACCCAGGGCGCTCTTGCGCTCACGGGTCATGTAGTACAGACCCAGAACCACGTCCTGGGATGGCACGATGATCGGCTCGCCGTTGGCGGGCGACAGCACGTTGTTGGTAGACATCATCAACGCACGGGCTTCCAGCTGGGCTTCCAGTGTCAGCGGTACGTGTACCGCCATCTGGTCACCGTCAAAGTCGGCGTTGTAGGCGGCACACACCAGCGGGTGCAGCTGGATTGCCTTGCCTTCGATCAGTACCGGCTCGAACGCCTGAATACCCAGACGGTGCAGGGTTGGCGCACGGTTCAGCATGATCGGGTGTTCGCGGATGACTTCGTCCAGGATATCCCAGACCACACCTTCCTCACGCTCGACCATCTTCTTGGCGGCCTTGATGGTGGTCGCCAGGCCGCGGTGCTCAAGCTTGGAGAAAATAAACGGCTTGAACAGCTCCAGGGCCATCTTCTTCGGAAGACCACACTGGTGCAGACGCAAGTAGGGGCCGACCACGATCACGGAACGACCGGAGTAGTCCACACGCTTACCAAGCAGGTTCTGACGGAAACGGCCTTGCTTACCCTTGATCATGTCGGCCAGGGACTTCAGCGGGCGCTTGTTGGTGCCGGTGATGGCACGGCCACGACGACCGTTGTCCAGCAACGCGTCCACGGCTTCCTGCAGCATACGCTTTTCGTTACGCACAATGATGTCCGGCGCGTTCAGCTCCAGCAGGCGCTTGAGACGGTTGTTCCGGTTGATCACCCGGCGATACAGGTCGTTCAGGTCCGAGGTAGCGAAACGACCGCCGTCCAGCGGCACCAGCGGACGCAGGTCCGGCGGCAGAACCGGCAGCACGGTCATGACCATGTCGCCTGGCTTGTTGCCGGAGTACAGGAAGGCCTCGAGAATCTTCAGGCGCTTGCTGAACTTTTTGATCTTGGTTTCAGAGTTGGTCTGCGGGATCTCTTCACGCAGGGTGTCCACCTCTTCCTGAAGATCTATACCTTCCAGCAATTCCTTAACGGCCTCGGCACCCATGCGGGCGTCGAACTCGTCACCAAATTCTTCCAGCGCTTCGTAATACTGCTCATCGTTCAGCAGCTGGCCCTTCTCCAGGGTAGTCATCCCTGGATCAATGACGATGAAGGACTCGAAGTACAGAACCCGTTCAATATCACGCAGGGTCATATCCAGCATCAGGCCGATGCGGGACGGCAATGACTTCAGGAACCAGATGTGAGCAACCGGGCTGGCCAGCTCGATGTGGCCCATGCGCTCACGACGAACACTGGCGAGAGCCACTTCCACGCCGCACTTTTCACAGATCACACCGCGATGCTTCAGGCGCTTGTACTTGCCGCACAGGCACTCGTAATCCTTGATCGGGCCGAAGATCTTGGCACAGAAAAGGCCGTCACGCTCCGGCTTGAAGGTACGGTAGTTGATAGTCTCAGGCTTTTTGACTTCGCCAAAAGACCATGACCGAATCATGTCGGGAGATGCCAGCCCGATACGGATGGCATCAAATTCCTTGCTTTGATTCTGGCTCTTGAGAAGATTCAGCAAATCTTTCATCAGTAAAAGCTCCGGATGGCGTTAATCTCGGGCGGGCGCCCAATGGGCTGCCCGCTCACGCTGCCAAAAAAACAATTCGGCTCACTCGGATTCCAGCTCGATGTCGATACCCAGCGAGCGGATTTCCTTGACAAGAACGTTGAAGGATTCGGGCATGCCCGGCTCCATACGATGGTCACCATCGACAATGTTCTTGTACATCTTGGTCCGACCGTTTACATCATCAGACTTGACGGTAAGCATTTCCTGCAGCGTATACGCCGCACCGTAGGCTTCCAGGGCCCACACTTCCATCTCACCGAAGCGCTGACCACCGAACTGCGCCTTACCACCCAGCGGCTGCTGGGTAACCAGGCTGTAAGAGCCGGTGGAACGAGCATGCATCTTGTCGTCGATCAGGTGGTTCAGCTTGAGAATGTACATGTAGCCAACCGTGATCGGACGATCAAACGCATCGCCGGTACGACCGTCGTACAGCTTAGTCTGACCTGTGGTATTCAGGCCAGCCAGCTCAAGCATGCGCTTGACCTCAGCTTCCTTGGCGCCGTCAAACACTGGCGTCGCCATTGGAACACCTGTCCGCAGGTTGCCGGACATCTCGAGGATCTCCTGATCACTGAACGAGTCCAGATCCACCTTGGTCACTTCATCAGAGTGGTTGTAGATCTCATCCAGCAACTGACGCAGCTCGGCCACTTTGCGCTGCTCGTCCAGCATTTGGCTGATACGCTCGCCCAGCCCTTTGGCGGCGGCCCCCAGGTGAGTCTCGAGCACCTGACCCACGTTCATCCGCGACGGAACACCCAGCGGGTTCAGAACGATATCGACGGTCGTACCATCGTCGTCGTAAGGCATGTCTTCAATCGGCATAACCGCTGAGATAACACCCTTGTTACCGTGACGACCGGCCATCTTGTCACCCGGCTGGATACGCCGTTTGATGGCAAGATAGACCTTGACGATCTTGAGCACGCCCGGAGCCAGGTCATCACCTTGCTGCAGCTTACCTTTCTTGTCGTCAAAGCGAGCTTCATGCTCCTTCTTGCGATCTTCCAGCCCCTGCTCGGATTTCTCCAGCAACTCGTTCAGGGCCTCGTCCTTCATCCGCAGCTTGAACCAGTCATCCCGGGGCAGTTCGGCCAGATAACCCTCGTCGAGTTTGGCGCCCTTCTTCAGCCCCGGACCACTGATCACTTCCTGCCCTTTCAGGGCACTGGTCAGACGCTCGAAGGTCGCACCTTCAACAATGCGGTACTCGTCCTTCAGGTCCTTGCGGTACTGATCCAACTGCTCTTTCTCGATGGACTGGGCGCGCGAATCCTTCTCGATACCGTCACGGGTGAACACCTGAACGTCAATGACCGTACCACGGGTGCCGGTGGGCACACGGGATGAGGTATCTTTAACGTCAGATGCCTTTTCACCGAAGATAGCCCTCAGCAGCTTCTCCTCCGGAGTAAGCTGGGTTTCGCCCTTCGGCGTCACCTTACCTACCAGGATGTCACCGGGGCCGACTTCCGCACCGATGTAGACAATGCCAGACTCGTCCAGCTTGGACAGCGCACTTTCACCAACGTTCGGAATATCCGCAGTGATCTCTTCGCTACCCAGCTTGGTATCACGAGCCACACAGGTCAGTTCCTGAATGTGGATAGTGGTCAGGCGATCTTCCTGCACCACTTTCTCCGAGATGAGGATGGAATCCTCAAAGTTGTAGCCATTCCAGGGCATGAACGCGATACGCATGTTCTGGCCCAGCGCCAGCTCACCCAGATCAACGGACGGGCCGTCAGCCAGCACATCACCACGGGCAACCACATCGCCCTGACGCACGATCGAGCGCTGGTTAATGCAGGTGTTCTGGTTCGAACGGGTGTACTTGGTGAGGTTGTAGATATCCACACCAGCATCACCAGCTTCGGTTTCCGTGTCATTAACACGAACAACCACACGGGCCGCATCAACACTCTCGATCACGCCACCGCGACGGGCTGTCACACAAACGCCGGAGTCCTGAGCCACCGTACGCTCCACGCCGGTACCAACCAGCGGCACCTGAGAGCGCAGGGTCGGCACGGCCTGACGCTGCATGTTAGAGCCCATCAGGGCACGGTTGGCGTCGTCGTGTTCCAGGAACGGGATCAGGGATGCCGCAACCGAGACAACCTGGCGCGGAGACACGTCCATGAAGTTGACGTTTTCCGGCGGCGTCACGGTAAATTCGTTCTGGTGACGCACGGTAACCAGCTCATCGCTGAGACGCTTGTTCTCGTCCATCGCAGCACTGGCCTGTGCGATGATGTAGTTGCTCTCTTCAATCGCAGAGAGATACACCACCTCATCAGTTACTTCGCCATCCACAACCTTACGGTACGGACTTTCCAGGAAGCCGTAGGAGTTGGAACGCGCATAGGTAGCCAGCGAGTTGATCAGACCGATGTTCGGGCCTTCCGGCGTCTCGATGGGACACACACGACCGTAATGGGTCGGGTGTACGTCGCGAACCTCAAAGCCGGCACGCTCACGAGTCAGACCGCCAGGACCAAGAGCCGAGATACGACGTTTGTGAGTCACCTCGGACAGCGGGTTGTTCTGATCCATGAACTGGGACAGCTGACTGGAGCCGAAGAACTCCTTCACAGCCGCAGCCACCGGCTTGGCGTTGATCAGGTCCTGAGGCATCAGGCCTTCACTTTCCGCCAGACTCAGGCGCTCACGGACTGCACGTTCAACACGCACCAGGCCAACCCGGAACTGGTTTTCAGCCATCTCGCCCACACAACGGACGCGACGGTTACCCAGGTTATCGATGTCATCTACCTGACCCTGACCGTTACGGATATCGATCAGCGTCTTGAGGACGTCGATGATGTCTTCGTGGGTCAGTGTACCTTCACCGGTGCTTTCTTCGCGGCGCAGACGACGGTTGAGCTTCATACGGCCAACCGCAGACAGATCGTAGCGCTCTTCGGAGAAGAACAGGTTATTGAACAGGTTTTCCGCCGACTCTTTTGTGGGCGGCTCACCCGGACGCATCATGCGATAAATCTCAACCAGCGCCTCCAGCGGAGAGCGGGTCGGATCGATGCGCAGGGTATCGGACATGAACGGACCGCAGTCCAGATCGTTGGTGTACAGAGTTTCAATTTCTGTCACACCGGCGTCCAGAATCTTGGTAACGACCTCGTCAGTCAGTTCGCTGTTCGCCTCAACCAGCACCTCGCCGGACTTGGTGTCCAACATGTCCTTGGCCAGAACACGGCCATACAGGTACTCGGTCGGTACTTCGAGTTCACTGATGCCGGTCTTTTCCAGCTGCTTGATGTGGCGTGCGGTGATCCGGCGACCTTCCTCAACAATGAGGTTGCCCTCGTTGTCTTTGATATCAAAGGTCGCAATGTCGCCACGCAGACGGCTCGGAACCAGTTCCAGCTTGCACACTTCGGCGCCAACCGCGAACTTACTGGTTTCGAAGAACATCTCCAGCATCTGCTCGGAGTTGTACCCCAGCGCCCGCAGCAGGATGGAGGCCGGCAGCTTGCGGCGACGGTCAATACGAACGAAGACGCAATCTTTCGGATCGAATTCGAAATCGAGCCAGGAGCCACGGTAAGGAATCACCCGCGCTGAATAAAGCAGCTTTCCGGATGAGTGGGTCTTACCCTTGTCGTGATCGAAGAACACACCAGGTGAACGGTGGAGCTGGGAGACGATTACTCGCTCGGTACCATTAATAACAAAAGTACCGTTCTCCGTCATCAGGGGCATTTCGCCCATGTAGACTTCCTGCTCTTTAATGTCCTTGATCGCCTTGTTGGACGATTCCTTATCGTAAATGATAAGGCGGACTTTGACGCGCAGCGGCGCTGCATAGGTTACGCCCCTAAGCTGGCATTCCTTGACATCAAATACCGGCTCGCCGATGCGGTAACTCACGTATTCGAGCGCGGCGTTGCCAGAATAACTGACAATCGGGAATACGGATTTGAATGCTGCGTGAAGACCGGTTTCCCGGCGATCTTCAGGTGCGGCTTCCATTTGGAGGAAGTCCCGGAACGAATCCAGCTGAATAGACAGCAAATAGGGGACGTCCATCACGGAAGGCAATTTACTAAAATCTTTGCGAATCCGCTTTTTCTCAGTGTAGGAGTAAGTCATCTGCATTCCCCAGCTTTAGACCTGATACCTGGTATCAAGAAGCAACCATTGTTCTGCTTCGGGGCCGAATTGCTCGGCATACTGCGCCGTCTTGAACAAGACTCTGGCTGTAGGTTATAGAAACTGACATCAACCTGTAATTGCACACCAGACTCTATAGCATATACAACAGAAAAAGGCCGGTGGCACAAAGCCACCAGCCTATCCATGCTTAATGCACGGTTTCGATCAACAGCCGACTCTTACTTGAGCTCAACAGAAGCGCCTGCTTCCTCAAGCTTCTTCTTGGCTTCTTCAGCGTCGTCTTTGCTCGCAGCTTCCTTAACAGTAGACGGAGCACCGTCAACCATTTCCTTAGCTTCTTTCAGACCCAGGCCGGTCAGTTCACGAACGGCCTTGATAACGTTTACTTTCTTCTCACCAGGACCGGTAAGAACAACGTCAAATTCGGTCTGCTCTTCAACAGCAGCAGCTTCACCAGCGGCAGCCGGAGCAGCAGCTACAGCAGCAGCGGCAGATACACCGAATTTCTCTTCCATTGCTTCAACCAGCGCAACAACGTCCATTACGCTCATTTCAGCAATTGCATTCAAAATGTCTTCGTTAGACAGAGCCATGACTTTCTCCCAAAAATATAAAAAATGGTGTTCAACAGAATCAAGCAGCTTCTTGCTTCTGGTCGCGAACTGCCGCTACAGCACGAGTCACTTTCGAAGGAACTTCGTTCAGTGTACGTGCCAGCTTGGTGATCGGTGCCTGTGTTACAGCAGCCAGCATTGTCAACGCTTCGTGATGCGTTGGCAGCTTGGCCAGGCGATCAATCTGGTCTGCACCCATCAGCTCACCGCCGACGGACAGGCCCTTGATCTCAAATGCCTCTTTCTCTTTGGCAAAATCCTTCAGCAGGCGCGCTGCCGCGCCCGGATCTTCCATAGAGAATGCCAGAATGGTCGGGCCGACCAGGGCCTCATCGATGCACTCGAACTCGGTACCACGAATCGCGATCTTCGCCAGGTTGTTACGAACAACCTTCAGACGAACGCTCTCGGCACGAGCCTTGGCACGAAGAGCCGTCATATCACCAGAGGTGACACCACGGTAGTCAGCCAGAACAACAGACAGAGCACCACCGGCAGTCTCGTTGACTTCAGCGACGATCGCTTTCTTGTCTTCGAGTCTAATTGCCACTGGATTTCTCCTCGATTTCGCCGGGTGTATCCCGGCAAACCCACAAATACCCCTTACGGGGCTCCTAACGGTGTTTGGGTTCAGAGAGAACGTCTTCACACCGTCTGCGCAGGCGTTGCTTTAACCCTTTCAGCCAAATGACTTCGGGGGCCTGCGGTCTTTGACAGCCTTGGCTTCCGCCCAGACTACAAAGTAACTACCGCTCAGAGGATCAGATGCTCAGACCGCTCTGATCGATAGTCAGGCCAGGACCCATAGTCGAGGAAACGGTGATCTTCTTGAGATACACGCCTTTCGCCGACGACGGCTTGGCCTTTTTCAGATCTGCCACCAGAGCCTCAAGGTTTTCCTTGATGTTCTGGGCAGAGAATTCAACATTACCCAGCGGAGCATGGATAATACCGTTCTTGTCAGTACGGTAACGAACCTGACCGGCCTTGGCGTTCTTGACCGCAGTCTCGACGTCCGGCGTCACGGTACCAACTTTCGGGTTCGGCATCAGGCCACGGGGACCCAGGATCTGACCCAGCTGCCCCACAACACGCATGGCATCGGGAGTGGCAATAACCACGTCGAAGTCCATGTTGCCCTTCTTAACTTCGTCGGCCAGGTCATCCATGCCAACGATGTCAGCACCGGCAGCCGTAGCCTTCTCGGCGTTCGCACCCTGGGTGAACACAGCAACACGAACGGTCTTGCCAGTGCCGTGAGGCAGAACCGTGCTGCTACGTACTACCTGGTCGGATTTACGTGCATCCACACCCAGGTTAACCGCAACGTCCACGGACTCTTTAAACTTGACGTTCTGACCCAGCTCGACCAACAGCGCAACCGCTTCGTCTACAGAGTAGGCGCGGGTCGCATCAATTTTCTCGCGGATCAGCTTCTGACGCTTGCTCAGCTTTGCCATGTTACAGGCCCTCCACATTCAGGCCCATACTACGGGCTGTTCCTGCAATGGTACGAACCGCTGCATCCATATCGGCTGCAGTGAGATCCGGCTCTTTGGTTTTGGCAATTTCTTCCAGCTGCTCACGGGTCACGGTACCGACCTTGTCGGTATTCGGACGACCGGAACCGCTCTTGATGCCAGCTGCCTTTTTCAGCAGGACCGGTGCAGGCGGGGTCTTGGTGATGAAGGTAAAGCTGCGGTCACTGTATACAGTAATAACCGTCGGAATCGGCAGGCCCGGCTCCAGATCCTGGGTCTGGGCGTTGAACGCCTTACAGAACTCCATGATATTCACACCGCGCTGGCCCAGAGCAGGACCAACGGGGGGGCTCGGGTTGGCCTTACCGGCAGCAACCTGAAGCTTGATATATGCTTCGATCTTCTTTGCCATGATAATTCTCCTGTGGGTTCTGACGCCTTTCGGCTCCCCTGTGTTTACAACTGCAAAAAGCAGACACAAAAAGCCCGCGTCGCATTTGCGCGCGAGCTTTTATCTTTCAGGCTGCGACTCAGTCTTTCTCAACCTGCCCAAATTCCAGCTCTACCGGAGTTGAACGGCCGAAGATAAGCACGGCAACCTTGACCCGACTCTTATCGTAGTCAACTTCCTCAACAACACCATTGAAGTCCGCGAACGGGCCTTCAACAACGCGCACAACCTCGCCTGGCTCAAACAACGTTTTGGGCTTCGGCTGATCGGCACCACTTTCAACGCGACGCAAAATTGCCTCTGCCTCACGCTCAGTGATCGGCGCCGGCTTGTCCTTGGTACCACCAATAAACCCGAGCACACGCGGCGTGTTTTTCACCAGGTGCCAGGTGGCATCGTCCATTTCCATCTGGACCAACACATAACCGGGATAGAACTTGCGCTCACTCTTGCGCTTCTTCCCGTCACGCATCTCCACGACTTCTTCGGTCGGCACCAGAATGTCACCGAACTGCTCTTCCATGCCGTTAAGAGCCACACGCTCTTTCAGAGTGCGCATTACGTGCTTTTCAAAGCCAGAATACGCATGAACGACGTACCAGCGCTTAGCCATTGCCCACTCCTGTTAACCGATAAATCCGGCGACCAGCCAACTGATCAACGAATCCATTCCCCACAACAACAACGCCACCACCAATACAAAAACCACCACAATAACGGTAGTCTGAATCAGCTCGGGCCGGGTGGGCCACACGACTTTCCGGATCTCAACTCTGGCTTCCTTGAGGAGCGTCGCAAAACGACGACCACGGTCGGTCTGCAGCGCAACAAAAGCCGCCACCAACGCAAGAGCCACAAGAGCCAGAACACGATACAGCAATGACTCGGCATTAAAATACTGATTTCCCACCACACCGATGGCAATCAGAACAAAAACAACCAGCCACTTCACGGTATCGAAACGGCTGGTTGACTGAACGGCTTTTGACTCCATAGGAATCAGCTTATGTATCCGGATGTTAAAAAATGGCAGGCCAGGAGGGAATCGAACCCCCAACCTGCGGTTTTGGAGACCGCTGCTCTGCCAATTGAGCTACTGGCCTGCACCGAAACAACTCAGTGCAACTACTAACGAGTAACCCGAAGGTTACTCGATAATCTTGGCGACTACGCCGGCACCAACGGTACGGCCACCTTCGCGAATCGCGAAGCGCAGACCATCTTCCATGGCGATCGGAGCAATCAGGGTAACACTCATCTTCACGTTGTCACCCGGCATTACCATTTCCACACCTTCCGGCAGTTCGCAAGAACCGGTTACGTCGGTGGTGCGGAAGTAGAACTGCGGACGGTAGCCCTTGAAGAACGGCGTATGACGACCACCTTCTTCTTTGGACAGAACGTACACTTCGCACTCAAACTTGGTGTGCGGAGTGATGGAGCCCGGAACCGCCAGAACCTGACCACGCTCAACGTCGTCACGCTTGGTACCACGCAGCAGAACACCAACGTTCTCACCGGCACGGCCTTCGTCCAGCAGCTTGCGGAACATCTCAACACCGGTACAAGTGGTCTTCACGGTATCTTTGATACCAACGATTTCCACTTCGTCACCCACCTTGATGATGCCACGCTCAACACGACCGGTTACCACAGTACCACGACCGGAGATGGAGAATACGTCCTCAATCGGCATCAGGAACGGCTGATCGATTGCACGCTCCGGCTCAGGGATGTAGTCGTCCAGGGCTTCTACCAGCTTCTTGACAGCGGTAGTACCCATTTCGTTGTCGTCCTTACCTTCCAGCGCCATCAGCGCGGAACCGGCAATGATCGGGGTGTCGTCGCCCGGGAAGTCGTACTGCTCCAGCAGTTCGCGAACTTCCATCTCAACCAGCTCGAGCAGCTCTTCGTCGTCTACCATGTCGGCCTTGTTCAGGAACACGACAATGTACGGTACACCAACCTGACGAGACAGCAGGATGTGCTCACGAGTCTGCGGCATGGGGCCGTCAGCTGCGGAACATACCAGGATCGCGCCGTCCATCTGCGCCGCACCGGTGATCATGTTCTTCACATAATCCGCGTGGCCCGGGCAGTCTACGTGGGCGTAGTGACGAGTCGGAGAATCGTACTCTACGTGGGAAGTCGCGATGGTGATACCACGCGCCTTCTCTTCCGGTGCGTTGTCGATCTGGTCGAATGCACTGGCAGTACCTGTACCCCAGACTTCGTGACATACACGAGTCAGTGCTGCTGTCAGAGTGGTCTTACCATGGTCAACGTGACCAATGGTGCC
>NZ_JBJJLB010000009.1:0-40539 GCF_045449795.1 Marinobacter alkalisoli | reverse complement strand
TTGTATGGATAATTTCTGCCGTGTTTGGGTAAATTGAGGCCCACCCCCAGTGGCCGCTGGGGGCCTTCATGCAGCAGCTCGATGTTGGCAGGCTCCTCATTCGAGAGACCGGTAACAAGTGCGTAGCGCTGCATGACTCTCAAGCGATAACTCGTACAGTCATCGGGGCCTCGAGCCCGTATAGCAAGGCAGAGTCAGCTTATTATGAACACCACAGAAATCCAAACTTCACTGAATATCGGTGTCGACGTTGGTAAAGCCAACCTTGATATCGCTCTCCATCCTTCCGGACAGTTTTATTCAATTCCCAATAGCGAAGCCCACATTCGTCGGTTCGTGAAGATCCTCAAGGACTACGATATTGAACGAATCGTGGTGGAGGCCACAGGGCGCCATGAGCATGCCCTGGTTCAGGCCTGCAATCAGGCAGGCTTACCGATCATAGTCGTCAATCCCACCAGTGTCAGACGTTACGCTCAGGCCATCGGCGTGCTCGCCAAAACTGACCGTATTGATGCCCAGGTGATTGCCAAATATGCTGCCACACTCAAGCCGGAATTCAGACCTATCCCGGACAAAACATCACAAAAGATCAGAGACTTATTGGCCAGGCGGGCTCAGCTTATGGAGATGTCCACCATGGAGAAAAACCGTCTCCAGATCATGCCAAAACCCCTTCACCGATCCATTAAAAGCTTACTCAGGATGCTGCAGAGCCAGATTGAAACGATCACCCGACAAATCGAGCAGGAAGTGGCCAAAGTGGATCACTGGCGTACCAAAATGGACATCATGACCAGTGTGCCCGGTGTCGGAAAAGTGCTCGCCTACACCTTCCTGAGTGAGCTGCCGGAGCTCGGCTCTCTGAACCGAAAGGAGATCGCCGCACTGGTCGGTGTCGCACCCATCAATCGAGACAGCGGCAAGCTCAATGGCAAACGGAGGATACGAGGTGGGCGCCCCAGAGTCCGAACCGTGATGTTCATGGCCATGCTCTCATCCATTCAGTGCAATCCCGTTTTCAAACGCTTTTACGAACGCTTGAAGGCCCAGGGGAAGATTCCAAAAGTGGCCGTCGTTGCCTGCATGCGAAAGATGATTGTGGTGCTCAATACCATGGTCAAAAATCAGGAACCGTGGCGTGAAAAAGTGGCTTAATATATGCGATTGACACCACAGTCACTTGTTATAGGTAATCTAAGGCAAACAAAGGCACAAACCACAAAAGCCAGTAGCCAGATATAAAAACCAGGGCCGTAGCCCATAATGTACTTTGTTGGGCCACCGTCATTCCAAGGCTCATCGTACAAAAAGGTGGTTAAAGCGAGAAGGACGGTGAGAATCGACAGCTTCATTGCCAATGTCGGGCTTCTCTCGAGAAGGCAGAGAGCCAAGATAAAAGTCACGTTGGCATACCAAGCGGGGCAATAGTCAAAAATTGCCAACGCCCCTACAAGGAGTATGTAGTACCCCTCATACGCGCCATCAATCTCACAGCTTGTGGGCCCCCAATAACAGTGGCCGGTATACAGAGCATCGAATGGTAGGGCTATCAAAAACAACGAAACCAGCAGAACCCTTGCCTTCCAAATATTGAGATCACCTGAGAAGCTCATATTACCTATAACGCCAGCCAGCATGCGCGGCTACGGAATGGAGGCGAAGCCGCAATGCAGTAGGCGTCGCGTGACTGGCCTTGTTAATTGCCAATGGTCACCCCCGCATCTAGAACCCAGCAGCGATCATTGTGCGTGTAACCAAGCTGACCATAGTACGAATTGGCGGCCGGTGCTGCGATGAGTATCAATTTGCAGAGCGGCCCCAGTTGCTCCTGGGTCAGTGACTGTAATCGTTTGCCTATTCCTGATCTTTGATAGTTCTGATGAACTGCCAAATCTGACAGGTAGCAGGCATAGTGAAAATCCGTGACGCTGCGAGCGATGCCGACCAACAAGTCATCATCCCACGCGCTTACGACGAGATTGGAGTTGGAAATCATCCCTTCCATACAGTCTCGATCGTGAATTGGCCGACGCTCCCCAAGGGTAGAGCTCTCCAACAAACCGATGAACTGGTCCGTGGTGATAGGGTGATTCACCTGAAAGCTGATAGCCATACCTCTCCTTGGCAATTAACATTTGTATATGAGTCTGAATGATCACTTTTCCACTGACTCATATCTCAATTCAATAATCCTCCAAAACTAGGCAGAAAACCCCATCAGGTCAATGAGTTCCGAGTAATTTCCTGATCACCATCCCAAACAAAAATGATCACAACGACTGTTTTTCCAGCTTCCGGGGCTGTGGGAGTTCTGAAAGGCACAAAAAAAGCGCCGTGCTCAAGGAGCAGGGCGCTTTTTCAGTAAAGGCGGGCTTATGCTTTGGGCCCGGCCTCTACGATGGCGTCAGAGACGTCGAACTTCTTGAAGTTCTCGACGAACTGGCCGATCAGTTCGGCGGCCTTGGCGTCGTAGTCTGCTTCGCTGGCCCAGGTGTTGCGCGGGTTTAGCAGGTTGCTGTCTACGCCGGGCACGCTGACCGGAACGCTCAGGTTCAGGGTGGGCAGGTGCTCGGTTTCGGCATCGTCCAGGTCGCCGTTCTGGATGGCGCTGATGATGGCGCGGGTAGTCGGGATGCTGAAGCGCTCGCCGACACCGTAGGAGCCGCCGGTCCAGCCGGTGTTAACCAGGAAGACCTTGCTGCCGAATTCGTCCATGCGCTTCATCAGCAGTTCGGCGTAAACGCCGGCCGGGCGCGGGAAGAACGGTGCGCCGAAGCAGGTGGAGAAGGTGGACTTCAGTTTGGAGGAGGAGCCCATTTCAGTGGATCCCACCAGCGCGGTGTAGCCACTCAGGAAGTGATAGGCCGCGGCTTCCTTGCTGAGGACGGACACGGGCGGCAGTACGCCGGTCATGTCGCAGGTCAGGAAGACGATGTGAGACGGCTCGCCGGCGCGGTTCTCTATTACGCGCTTCTCAACGTGCTCCAGCGGGTAGGCGCAGCGTGAGTTTTCGGTGAGGGAGACGTCGGTGTAGTCCGGCTCGCGGGTTTCCGGGTCGATCACTACGTTTTCGACGATGGCGCCGAAGCGGATGGCGTCCCAGATGATCGGCTCGTTCTTCTTGCTCAGGTCGATGCACTTGGCGTAGCAGCCGCCTTCGATGTTGAAGACAGTGCCCGGGCCCCAGCCGTGCTCATCGTCACCGATCAGGAAACGATCGGGATCGGCGGACAGGGTGGTCTTGCCGGTGCCGGACAGGCCAAAGAACAGGCAGGTCTCGCCGTCTTCGCCGACGTTGGCGGAGCAGTGCATCGGCAGTACGTCTTTCTCTGGGAGCAGGAAGTTCTGTACCGAGAACATCGCCTTTTTCATCTCACCGGCGTAGTGCATGCCGGCCAGCAGCACCTTGCGCTTGGCGAAGTTGATGATCACGCAGCCATCGCTGTTGGTGCCGTCACGCTCGGGCACGCACTGGAAGTTGGCGGCGTTGAGGATCTGCCATTCCTGCTTGTCGGCCTGGTTGTAGCTGTCCGGGCGGATGAACAGGTTGCGACCGAACAGGTTCTGCCAGGCGGTTTCGGTGGTCATTTTCACCGGCAGGTAGTGTTCGGGGTCGGAGCCGACGTGGACGTTGGAGACAAAGCGGTCTTTTTCCGCGATGTAGGCTTCAACGCGATCCCAGAGGGCATCGAACTTGTCAGCGTCGAATGGACGGTTGATCGGACCCCACTGGATATCGTCAACCGTGCTGGGCTCTTCGACGATAAAGCGGTCCATCGGGGAACGACCGGTGCGTTCGCCGGTGCGGACGACCAGTGAACCGTTGGATGCCAGTTGGCCTTCGCGTCTTTCCAGTGCCAGCTCGACCAGTCGTGCTGAACTCAGATCATTATAAGTGTTGCTCACTTCGACCTCGCCCTTGGGGTGTCTTCATGATTGCCCAGACCGCACGGTGAGAATTGGCGGAAATCTGAGCAATCGGGTCAATTCAGGCGCGCTATTATGCCAGAGACGCCGGTAAAAAACGACTGCCCCGAAAGCCGCGCCAATACTGGCATTGGGGCTAATTCATCAAGGCCTCAGTGTAACGTATGGCCGGTGAAAAGATGATCAATATCATTTCTATCGAATCGATAGTGAGCATGACAGAACTGGCAATCCATTTCGATGCTGCCCTGTTCTTCGAGGATGCTGTAACACTCTTCCTGACCAATGCCTTCCAATGCGCCCAGGGTGCGTTCCCGTGAACAGCTGCAGTGGAAGGTGACCGGTTCGGCGTCGAACACGCGCACGGTTTCTTCGTGGAACAGGCGGTGCAGCAGGGTTTCGCTGTCCAGTTCCAGCAGTTCTTCCGCTTCCACAGTGCGGGCCAGGTGGTTGATGCGGTCCCACAGATCGTCATCGTGATCGCTGGCGCCTGGCAGGCGCTGCAGCAGCAGGCCGGCACAGCGCTGCTCGTCGGCAAAGATGAACAGGCTGGTGGCCAGCTGTTCCGAGCGTTGGAAATAGTCTTCCAGGCAGCCCGCCAGGGTATCCGCTTCCCGGGGTACCACGCCCTGGTAACGCTGGCCCTGGTCCGGGGTGATGGTAATGGCCATGCGCCCCTGGCCCAGCAGGTTGTGGAAGTTGTCTTCCATCACCGCGTGTTCGTCAAAGCGCGCCAGCCCGCGGATCTTTCGGTCGTGGCTGCACTCGGCCATCAGGGTGCGCAGCGGGCCTTCGCCCTGGGCCTGCAGCGACAGCGTGCCTTCAAATTTCAGGGTGCTGCTCATCAGTACGCTGGCCACCAGGGATTCTCCCAGCAGCTGGCGCACGGTGTCGGGGTAGGGGGCCTGGCTGACGATTTCCCGGTAGCTGTCACCGAGTTGCACCCAGGCACCACGAACCTGGCTGTGCTCGAAAATAAATCGCTGGAACTGGTCCCGGGATGCCATGGTGATGTCTCCTGAAATAAATAGTGTAATAAGCGGGCAGTGGATAACAGGGTTGTGGTGTTTCTGGCTGGAACGGCGGTTCAGATGCCGTTCTGTTCCCGGAAACGCTGGATATCACGGCGATCTTTCTTGGAGGGTCGCCGCGCCGGGGGAAGTTGGGCTGCCTGCATGGTCTTGCGTTGCCAGGCCAGTTCCTCACGACGTTTCACGCTGTCATCGGTTTCGTGGTACAGCTTCTGGGCTTCGGGCGCACCCCGGCGGCGGTCGCTGATGTCATCAATGATGACGATGCGTTCCTGCCAGCCCAGCCTCACGGTCAGCTTGGCGCCGGTTTCCACGAGTTTTCCGGGTTTGCAGCGCTGGCTGTTGTAGTGGACTTTGCCACCCTCGATTGCTTCCTTGGCCAGCGAGCGGGTTTTGTAGAAGCGTGCGGCCCATAACCACTTGTCGAGCCGGACACGGTGATCGTCGGTGTTTGTCGCCGTCATGTCTCCTCACCTGATGAGCGTATGGTCATATTATAACCGGCTCATTCGCCCGATGGCAGGGGCTGTCGTTCACGCAGCGCAGGCAGCACTTCGCTGAAGTGATGAATAGAGGGTATTTCCGGGTGCTTTTCCCGGGCCTGCTGGCGGCTGTCGGGGGCCAATATGGCCAGGCACTGGCCGATGCCGGCGGCACGGGCACTTTCCAGTACGGGGAAGCTGTCATCCACCATCAGGGTGCTCTCGGGCTGGTAGGGCTCCCGTTGGGCGAGATCGCTCCAGAACTCGGGGTCTTCCTTGGGTTTGCCCAACTCATGGCTGGAGATGATGCCATCCACCCGTTGCTCCAGCTGGGTGTGGCGCAGTTTCAGCGCCAGCGGATCGGGGTGGCAATTGGTGACGATCACCGAGCGCAGCCCCGCCTGGCGAATGGCGTCGAGAAAGTCGGTCACGAAGGGACGGTAGCCAATGCGATCGCCCACCTCGGCCTTGAGGCCGGTAATGTCGAGCTTCAGGCGGTCGCTCCAGTAATCGGTGCAGTACCACTGCAGTGAGCCGTGCTCGGCCATGATCATCGGAACCACAGTGTCGCGGGCTTCTTCCGGGCTGAGGTCGTAGTGCTCTGCGTAGCGCGCGGGCAGGTGTTCCAGCCAGAAGTGGTTGTCGAAATGCAGGTCCAGCAGTGTTCCATCCATATCCAGGAACACAGTGTTGAGGGAAGACCAGTTCACCATAAACGAAAACAGCCTGAAGTGAGTGTCACTTCAGGCTGCCGAATCCGCCGGGTTTTGGCAAGCCGGGATACTACGGATCAGTTGTCTTCCTGTTCGACCGTTTCAGCCTTGCGGCCGGTGCGGCTGCAGCCGAGGCAGCGAACGAAGGTGGCCTTGGCGGGGCCAACCACCAGGACTTCGCCCGCTTCGCCGGCGTTCCCGCCCAGTGCCGAGAACGGCAGGGACACCAGATAAACCGCGCTGCCAATAATGGTGGTGGCCAGCAGGGCCGGGCGAACGAAAATCGCGTCACCGGTCATGGCGAGGGCGGAGGGCTTTTCATCAACAGCCCGGGCGTGGCCAAGGGAAGAGAACGTCAGCAGGCAAACTGCCAGGGTTGTCATCGCTATGCGGGAAATTGTACCGGTCATTTCTTGTGTCTCCTGAAATCTTGCCTGTCTTTCCAGTTGGTGTCGGCCAGTCCGTATTGGCTTTTTGTTGGTCGCCGGGCCGCAGGCTGTGAACGCATGAATAACAATTGTAGCCTACAAATGTGGATACTCTGTTAACTATGAATCATATTTGCGCATTTTCAAACGATTTTTCTGTTTCAGAGTGCATCAGCGCTGGCAGCGGCCACAGTACACCGTGGAGCGCTGGTTCATGCGGATTTCCTTCAGCGGCGTACCGCATTCCTCACACGGCAGGGCCGCACGGCCGTACACCAGCAGCGATTGTGCGAAGTATCCGGGCTTGCCTTCGCTGTTGACGAAGTCCCGCAGGGTGGTGCCGCCCATCAGGATGGCGGCGCTGAGGGTTTCGCGGATGGCGTCCACCAGGCGGTTGTAGCGGTCCAGGCTGATGCGGCCGGCCTTGCGTTTGGGGTGTATTCCGGCCTTGAACAGGGCTTCGTTGGCGTAGATGTTGCCCACGCCCACCACCACGTGATTGTCCATGATGAAAGACTTCACCGGTGTCTGTTTGCCCCGGGACAGGCGGAACAGCATCGCTCCGGTGAATTCCGGCGCCAGCGGTTCTGGGCCCAGGTTGGCGAGCAGTGGGTGTTGCTCCGGGGTGTCCGACCACAGCCAGCAGCCGAATCGCCGGGGATCGTTGAATCGCAGGCGGACGCCGCTGTCCAGCTCCAGCTCGACATGATCATGGGGCAGTAATGGGGCATCGTCGGTGATTACCCGCAGGCTGCCGGACATGCCCAGGTGTACAATGGCGCTGCCCTTATCCACCTTTAATAGCAGATACTTGGCGCGACGTTCCACGCTGCGGATGGTGGCGCCGGTCAACTGCTCGTCCAGCTCCCGGGGAATCGGCCAGCGCAGGCTGCGGTTGCGGATGGTGACCCGTCGGATGGTGCGTCCTTCACAGTGGGGTGCTATACCACGGCGCGTGGTTTCGACTTCCGGTAATTCTGGCAAGCGGGGGTCTCCGGTCTCAGGGGGATGCGCGAACGGTTTGAAACCCGTTAAGTGTAATCAGTAACAAATTTTCGTCCAAATGCAGTTGTTGGAGCTTACAACTGTACGCTAAAGTGCCCAATACGGTTCTCCGGTTTTCGTGCCGGTGGAACCACGATTATGATTGAGGATTGAATATGTGGTTTAACGGTCTCCTTGACCTTTCGGTGATGCAACTGGTCCTGGTTGCATTGGGCATGACCCACGTCACCATCGTAAGTGTAACGCTCTACCTGCATCGCCATTCGGCTCACAATTCGCTGGATCTGCATCCGGTATTGAAGCATTTCTTCCGTTTCTGGCTGTGGCTGAGCACGGGTCAGAACACCAAGGAATGGACCGCCATCCATCGTAAGCACCACGCCAAGTGCGAAACCGAGGAAGACCCCCACAGCCCGGTTGTTCTGGGTATCCGCAAGGTTCTGTTCGAGGGCGCTGAGCTCTATGCTGAATCCGCCACGCCGGAAACCCTGGAGCGTTATGGTCAGCGCACCCCGGAAGACTGGGTTGAGCGCAACGTTTACAGCCGCTACAAGATGCTGGGTGTCGCTCTGATGGCGGTGATCGACCTGATGCTGTTCGGTGTTCACGGTATCTGGATCTGGGCGGTTCAGATGATGTGGATTCCGGTCTGGGCGGCGGGCGTTGTGAACGGCATCGGTCACTGGTTCGGGTACCGCAATTTTGAGTGTGCAGACAATGCCCGCAACATTTCACCGCTGGGTATCCTGATCGGTGGTGAAGAGCTGCACAACAATCACCACACCTATCCGAATTCTTCCAAGCTGTCCCGCCGCTGGTTCGAAGTGGATATTGGCTGGGGTTACATTCGCCTGTTCCAGCTGTTTGGTCTGGCCAAGCCGAAGGGCTTTAAGCCGATTGCCCATTATGTGCCGGGCAAGCAGGAAGTGGACGTAGAAACCGTTCAGGCCATTGCCAACAACCGCTTTGATATCATGCGCCAGTACCGCAAGCGCGTTATGGAGCCGGTGCTGCGTCAGCAGAAGGCGCTGATGGATGACGAGATTCGTCCCCGTTACCGCAAGCTGAAGCAGTTGCTGTCCCGCGAGGTGTCGCTGATCAAGCCGAAGGAGCAGGAGCACCTGGAGACGGTGCTGGAGCGTAATGCGGCGTTGCGGAAGATTTATGAGATGAGTCATGAGCTGCAGGCGCTGTGGCGCAAGCGCGGGGTGAAGCCCCAGGAGAAGATGCAGGCGCTGGCGGACTGGTGCAAGGAGGCGGAGGCCAGTGGCATTCGCTATCTGGAAGAATTTGCGGCGCACCTTCGGGCTTATTCTCTGCGGCCCTCGGCCTGAATTTTTGCACCCCTTTTTGCAGGCCTGCCACTGGGTAGCCTGCAAAAGGGGTGGTGTGGTCCCGGGGTGGGGTGCTTTTTCTTCTGGGAAAAGAACTCGCTGCGCTCAGACACCTTTGTCCCGTCAGAAAAAGCACCCCACCCCGAGACCTGTCTGACTTTTGTGAGATATCTCTGTTTCCCTTCAAGTACCTTCTGATTCTTCTGTTTTGAATAAACAATAAGTGACCTGGCCGGCGGACTTTTGCCTGTGCAGGGTCCAGTTCTCGGGTGTTTCCGGGGTTGCCCGTTCGCTTTCGTGTTCCACGTAGATCCAGCCGCCGGGTCTGACCCAGCCATAATCAGCGATCAGCGGGAACAGGTTTTCCAGCCAGCCCTGGCGGAAGGGTGGGTCCATGAAGAGGATGTCGAAAGGCTCGGCCGAAGGTTGGGCCAGGTAGGTGTCCACGCTCTGGCAGACCACGTCTCCCTTTTCTGATTTTAATAGCCGCAGGTTACCGCGCAGGGCCTGGGCCAGTGCTGGTGTGTGGTCGACGAATACGGTTGTACCGGCACCCCGGGACAGGGCTTCCAGGCCGAGGGCGCCGGAGCCGGCGAAGAGGTCGAGGCAGCGGCTGCCGGCCAGTTGGTAGTTCAGCCAGTTGAACAGGGTTTCCCGGGTGCGGGCGGGGGTGGGGCGTACGCCGCCGGTTTCCGGAAAGCGCAGTTTGCGGCTGCGCCAGTCGCCGCCGATGATTCGCAATTCACCGCCGCTGGCGGCTTTCGCCGGTCCGCTGTGACCAGTCCGTGCGCTTTTCTGTTGTCTTGGTTTCCGCCCCATGGTTCCTGCTGTCCGCCGCTGTATCTGGAATGGCGACATGGTAACGGAAAATCCTCCTGTCGCCATCCGGGTTGCCGTTGGCATGGGCCCCCAATTACCTCCGACAGTCTGCTAGAATGTCGGCTTTCTTTTGTCCCGCCAATTTCAACCGATGGAATGAGTATGACCGCAGAGTGGATTTCAATTGGCCTGTTGGCCCTTCTTGTCCTCGTTTTTGCTCTGGACCTGGCCGGCAACCGGAAGCGTATTCCCCGGCCCAAACCGGTACCCCAGAAAAAGCCTGAGCCACAGCCGGGCGCCGAACCCGCACGTGAACAGGCGGAAGCATCCGCGCCTGAGGCGCCGTCCGCAGAGGCGCCTGTTGCGGAAGTGGAGCCAGCCCCTGCACCTGCCGCGGAACCGGAGCCGGCTCCGGAAGAGCCGCAGGTCAGTGTTTTAGAGCGTATCCGCCAGGGCCTGGGTAAAACCCGTGCGACGCTGTCCTCCGGGTTATCCGATCTGTTCGCCGTCGGCAAGAAGATCGACGAGGATCTGCTGGAGGAGATTGAAACCACGCTGCTGATGGCGGATGTTGGTGTCACCGCCACGTCGGAAATCATTGAATCCCTTACTGACAAGCTGGAGCGTAATCAGCTCAAGGACGGCGCGGCGCTGCGTCAGGCCCTTCGCGATGAGCTTCACGGCCTGCTGAAGGATGTCACCAAGCCGCTGGAGCTGGATTCGACCAAGCAGCCCTATGTGATCCTGATGGTGGGTGTGAATGGTGTTGGTAAGACCACCACGATCGGCAAACTCACCAGGAAGTTCCAGGATGAGGGCAAGTCGGTGATGCTGGCAGCGGGGGATACCTTCCGTGCCGCCGCCGTGGAGCAGTTGCAGGTCTGGGGTGAGCGCAATAACGTGCCGGTGGTGGCTCAGCATACCGGTGCCGACAGTGCCTCGGTGATCTTCGATGCCATCCAGTCCGCCCAGTCCCGCGAGGTGGATGTGGTGATTGCCGATACCGCCGGCCGCCTGCAGAACAAGGACAACCTGATGAACGAGCTGGAAAAGGTCGTTCGGGTGATGAAGAAGCTGGATGACACCGCCCCCCACGAGGTGATGCTGGTGCTCGACGCCGGTACCGGCCAGAACGCCCTGAGCCAGGCCCAGGTATTCCAGCAGGCGGTGGGTGTCAGCGGTATTACCCTGACCAAACTGGACGGCACCGCCAAGGGTGGTATTGTGTTCGCTATCGCGCGTCAGCTGCAGCTGCCCATCCGCTTTATCGGCGTGGGTGAGCAGGTGGCGGATCTGCGCAGTTTCGATGCGGAAACCTTTGTGGATGCCCTGTTTGACGACCAGTGATGCAGTAACGGCTAATGATTGAATTCCGTCAGGTCACCAAGCGCTACGACAGCGACCATACCGCCCTGCGGCAGGTAAACTTCAGCCTGGACCGGGGCGAGCTGGCGTTCCTGACCGGCCATTCCGGCGCTGGCAAGAGTACCCTGCTCAAGCTGGTCATGGTGATGGAGCGCCCCAGTGCCGGCGAGGTGATCGTCGGCGGGCAGATGCTGAACAAGCTCCCCAAGCGCCAGATTCCCTATATTCGTCGTCACATTGGCGTGGTATTCCAGAATCACCAGCTGTTGTTCGATCGCACGGTGTTCGACAACGTCGCTATGCCCCTGGAAGTGATGGGGGTACCGGCGCGGGACATTGGCCGCCGGGTGCGGGCCGCCCTCGACAAGGTCGGACTGCTGACCAAGGAAAAGATGAACCCCCTGCAGCTGTCCGGCGGTGAGCAGCAGCGCGTCGGCATCGCCCGCGCGGTGGTGAACAAGCCACCGGTGCTGCTGGCGGATGAGCCCACCGGTAACCTGGACCCGGAGTTGTCGGCGGACATCATGCGCCTGTTCACCCAGTTCAGTCAGGTGGGCGTGACGGTGCTGATTGCCAGTCACGATATTGCCCTGATCAATGATATGCAGCGCCGGACCCTGACCCTGGATCATGGCCGTTTGATTGCGGGAGGTGGCCATGGCGCCTGACCCCCGTAAACGCAAAGGCGCAAGGCAGGGCCCGTCGCCGTGGCAGGAGCTGGCGGAGAGTTACCTGGTGCATCACCGCAAGGTGGCCCGGGACAGTGCCGAGCGGCTCTGGCGTACCCCGGTCGCCAGTTCCATGACCTGGATGGTGATGGGGGTGGCGTTGGCGCTGCCGGTGGCGCTGTTGTTACTGTTGACCAGTTTGCAGGGCGTCAGTGCCGGCTGGGAGAGCAGTGCCCGCATTACCGCCTATATGGGTGAGAATGTCTCGCTGGAGCGTGCACGCGAACTGCGGGCCGAGGTGCTGGATGACAGCCGTATCCTGGAGGTGGAGCTGATCGACAAGGAGCAGGCGCTGTCGGAGTTCCGGGTCTCCTCCGGTCTTGATGATGCGCTGGATTATCTGGAAGGCAATCCGTTGCCCCATACCCTGCTGGTGACGCCGGATGAAGCCTCTCGCAGTACTGGCGGTGTGGAGACGCTGGTCACCCGCCTGCAGGGCCTGGATGGCGTTGAGCGCGTGCAGGTGGATCTGGGCTGGCTGCAGCGCCTGAACGCCATGACAGACCTGCTGGCCCGTGCGGTCTGGGCCCTGGCCCTGTTGCTGGCGGCGGCGGTAGTGTTGGTGATTGGCAATACCGTACGGCTGGCAATCGAAAACCGCCGTGATGAGATCCTGGTGGCGAAAATGGTGGGCGGCACCGATGCCTTTGTGCGTCGCCCGTTCCTGTATACCGGGGCCTGGTTTGGTCTTGGTGGCGGTGTGGTGGCCTGGATTCTGCTGCAATTGTCGTTGTGGTGGCTCAGCGGCCCGGTTGAGCGGCTGGCGGGGTTATACCGCAGCGACTTTTCCCTCAATGGTCTGACTTTCGATGGTGCGCTTGCGTTGCTTATTGTGGCCATGCTGTTAGGCTGGTTGGGGGCCTGGGTAGCGGTCAAGCGCCATTTGGACGATATTGAGCCCGGAGAGGTCGCTGGAGGTTAATTCGGGATTGCGGGAAAACCGTATTGTAGAATTTGCGGCAAAGGGCGTAGTGTCTCTATTTAAGATACAAAGCGGAAATTTCCAGTCAGTTGTTTTTAAAGGTGTTACTGGGAAATTCCAAGAACTTTTTAAGGTCTTGGCGATCAAAAAATCACTTGGTATATTTAACGGTCGTCAGGTTCGGAGGTTAAAAGCATGGGTACGAGTTTACAGCTGATTGACAGACTGGTTCCGGGTGCCAATCTCGAGTCTTACATCCAGGCTGCGAGCAGGATTCCGGTATTGTCTGTTGAAGAA
Organism: Marinobacter alkalisoli; assembly: GCF_045449795.1. NCBI lineage: Bacteria > Pseudomonadati > Pseudomonadota > Gammaproteobacteria > Pseudomonadales > Marinobacteraceae > Marinobacter > Marinobacter alkalisoli. The sequence continues at coordinate 27,485 of NZ_JBJJLB010000009.1, read as the reverse complement.
GAGCGTGAGCTTGCTGAGCGTCTCCACTATGAGGGTGACGTGGACGCAGCTCGTCAGCTGGTGCTCTCTCATTTGCGGTTTGTGATCCACATTGCCCGCAGCTATTCCGGTTATGGCCTGGCCCAGGCCGACCTGATCCAGGAAGGCAACGTGGGGCTGATGAAGGCCGTCAAGCGCTTCAACCCGGAGTACGGTGTACGTCTGGTGTCCTTCGCGGTGCACTGGATCAAGGCAGAGATCCACGAGTTTATCCTGCGCAACTGGCGCATTGTGAAAGTGGCCACCACCAAGGCCCAGCGCAAGCTGTTCTTTAACCTGCGCAGCCAGAAGAAGCGCCTGGCGTGGCTCAGTCACGATGAGCTGCATGCCGTGGCGGAAGATCTCGGCGTGGAACCGAAAGTTGTGCGTGAGATGGAGGGCCGGCTGGCTTCCCAGGATACCGCCTTTGATGGTCCGCAGGACGATGACGACGACAATGCCTACCAGGCGCCGGCTTATTACCTGCAGGATCAGCGCGGCGATCCGGCGGTACAGCTTGAAAACGCCGACTGGTCAGAGGACTCCAACGGTCGTCTGATGCACGCGTTGGGAACTCTGGATGAGCGCAGTCAGGATATCCTGCGGGAGCGCTGGCTGTCCGAGAGCAAGTCCACGCTGCACGAACTGGCTGACAAGTACGGTGTTTCTGCCGAGCGAATCCGGCAGCTTGAGAAGAACGCCATGAAGAAGATCCGGACGAGTATGGTGGAAGCTGTACCGGCCTGATTCTGAGGCACCCGGATATTCCAGAACGCCACCATCCTGATTCAGGTTGGTGGCGTTTTTGTTTGTATAATCTGTCAAAGTACAAGAGTTCAAACTTCGGGGTAGAAGCGAGTGGATAGGCTGTTCCAAAACACGCTGTGAATACGTCCCTGTACGCTCCGCTCCGCCATCCATGGCTCCGCAGGGTTTTGGAACAGCCTATCCACTCGCTTCCCATAATTTCGGAATAAGGCTAAGCAAAGATGACTATAGATAGTCCCCATATCGCCTTCCTCGGCATTGGCTTGATGGGTGCGCCCATGACGCGGAACCTCCTGGATGCCGGGTTTTCCATGACTTTGTGGAACCGTACCGCCAGTAAGTGCGATCCGTTCAAGGATGAGGTCACCATTGCGGATTCACCAGAACAGGCCGTCCGGGATGCGGATGTCGTCATTACCATGCTGGAAAACAGTGATGTGGTGGAGCGGGTGCTGGTAGAGCAGGGGGCAATCGCGGCATTGAAGCCCGGCGCACTGGTGATCGATATGAGTTCTGTTCAGCCGTCTGTGGCACGCCGTCACGCCGAGCTTGCGGCGGAAAAGGGAGCGGGCTATGTGGATGCACCGGTGTCGGGTGGAACGGTGGGGGCGACCGAGGCCCGTCTGAGCATCATGGCCGGTGGTTCGGAGCAGGATGTGGACCGCGCCCGCCCGGTTTTCGAGGTGCTCGGCAAGTGCACCAGGATCGGTCCTGTTGGCTCAGGCCAGTTGGCCAAGCTGGCCAATCAGGCGATTGTGGGCATCACTATTGGGGCGGTGTCGGAAGCGCTGTTGCTGGCGGCGAAAGGCGGTGCCGATCCGGCGGCGGTGCGGGAGGCGTTGATGGGCGGTTTCGCCGGCAGCCGTATTCTGGAGCTGCATGGTCAGCGCATGATTGACCGTGATTTCGCGCCTGGCGCGCCGGCCCGTATTCAGCTCAAGGACATGCGGATGATTCTGGATGAGGCCCGGGCCGAGAACCTGACCCTGCCGCTGGCGCAGCAGGTGCATAATGAATACCAGTCACTGGTGGCCAATGGTCATAGCGATGTCGACCACAGCGGCCTGTTGCTGGATCTGGAGCACCTGAATGGCGCTCTGATGGGCACCCTCGGAAAACCGGAAAAATAATCAGGCTGAGCGTTACTGCTATTCTGTATACCGGGGTTATTCCTTGATAGCTCTGCCCCGGACCGCTGAAATTAACTTTTCGAATGTTTTCGCGGGCTGGATGAACTGGGGTACAAAGGCTGGTTAAGTGCGGGGTATCGCCCCGCAACCACGACGGCTGAGAGCCTGGTTGGTTTCAGAAGGTGTCGTGACCGTCGCCATAGGCGACACCCTCTTACAAGATCGTAACTGGCCGGGTTGCCGACTTCTTCGTACCCTGTTTGTAATGTAATCCTTAAAGTAATCCGCTATCGGGAGGACAAACCGGTGAAAGCGCTGGTAATTGAAGACGATCAGGATGTAGCAAGCTATCTTGTCAAAGGCCTGAAGGAGTCGGACTTCGTGGTCGATCATGCGGCCGACGGCAAGGAAGGGATGATGATGGCGGCCAGTGAGGATTACGACATCATGATCGTGGACCGCATGCTGCCGGGAATGGATGGACTGGCGATCATCAAGACCGTACGGGCCACCGGAAACCAGGTGCCGGTGCTGATCCTCAGCGCTCTGGGCGATGTGGATGACCGGGTTGAGGGGCTGCGTGGCGGTGGTGATGATTACCTGACCAAGCCGTTCTCCTTTACCGAGCTGCTGGCCCGCATTGAATCGCTGGTGCGTCGTAACCGTCAGTCGGCCGAGACCGAAACCGTGCTGCGGGTGGCGGACCTGGAAATGGACCTGCTGGCGCGAACCGTCAAGCGGGCCGGTCAGAATATTGATGTGCAGCCCCGGGAATTCCGTCTGCTGGAATACCTGATGCGCAACGCCGGCCAGGTGGTGACCCGCACCATGCTGCTGGAAAAAGTCTGGGACTACCATTTTGATCCCCAGACCAACGTGATTGACGTGCATATCAGCCGGCTGAGAGCCAAGATCGATAAGGAATTCGAGACTCCGTTGCTGCAGACCATACGGGGTGCAGGGTACATGTTGCGTGAAACTGCTTAGCCAGCTCCGGACGTCGTCCTTCCAGTTAGCACTGTTGTACATGGTGGTGTTTGCCACCTCGGTATTCCTGCTATTGGCGTTCATTTACTGGCGCACTGCCGGTTTCATGACCGCCCAGACGGACCAAACCATCGAGGCCGAGATCGCCGGTCTCGCGGAGCAATACCGCGGTCGCGGCATTAATGGTCTGATTACCATTATCCGCGAGCGTGTGGCGCGGGATCCCAACGCCAAATCCATCTATCTGCTCACCACTGATGACTTCCTCAAACTGGCCGGCAATATCGAAACCTGGCCAGAGGGTGCGCGGTCGGAAAGTGGCTGGATCAATTTCACCCTGAACGAGTCCGTTGGCTGGCGAGGCCCGGAACGCTTGGCCCGCGCCCGTATCTTCGAGGTTCAGGGAGGGTTGCGGTTGCTGGTCGGCCGCGACGTTGATGAACTCACCAACCTCAAGCGCGTCATTGAAACCGCCATTAACTGGGGGATGGGCATTACCCTGGCACTGGCCCTTCTGGGCGGCTTCCTGATGAGCCGAAGTACGACCCGGCGCATAGAAGTAATCAACAATACCTCCCGACGAATCATGAACGGCCACCTGTCGCTGCGTATTCCCACCCGGGGCACCGACGACGATTTCGATCAGCTGGCGGAGAACCTGAATCAGATGCTGGACCGGATCGTCTACCTGATGGAAGGCATCCGTCACGTCTCCGACAGTATTGCCCACGACCTGCGAACCCCGCTGACCCGGTTGCGTAACCAGCTTGAGAACACCCTGATGTCTGTCGATAACGACGAGGCGCGGGAGCAGGCTGGCCGCGCGGTGGCCGAGGCGGATCAACTGCTGGCCACGTTCAACGCCCTGTTGCGGATCGCGCGGCTGGAAACCCGGGGCAACACCGCGGACATGAAGCCTGTGTCCCTGGATGGCCTGGTTAGCGATGCCTGCGAACTCTACGAAGCGCTGGCGGAAGACAAGGATCAGGTGTTCGAGCAGTCCCTGGAAAGTCAGGTGATGATTGAGGGTGATCGGGACCTGCTGTTCCAGATGGTCAGCAACCTGATCGACAACGCCATCAAATATACCCCGGAAACGGGCGCTATTCGGGTGGCGGTCCGCCGTGAGGGTGACGATTGCCTGTTTGAAGTCAGCGACAGTGGAATCGGTATACCGGATGACGAGAAGGAACAGGTCTTCCAGCGTTTCTATCGGGTCGGCAAGAGCCGTTCATCACCCGGTAACGGGCTGGGGCTGAGTCTGGTGAGTGCCGTGGCGGAAATTCATCAGGCAAGGATTGAGCTGTCGGACCACCGGCCGGGAGAGGAGAATCCCGGGCTGACGGTAACTATTCGCCTGCCGGCCTATGTGGTTGAGAAGAAACGTATTCGCACAACCCAGACTGATCCGCAGGGTGGAGCCGATGGCGGGGAGCAGAGAAACTCCCCGTCGGAACTTTCAAAAGTCTGATCAAGGGTCTGATCAGCTGGCAGCGCCGCGGAAGCGGTTGACCTGATTCAGCACCGGACGCACAAGGCTCTCAACCTGGGCGCGACGGCGATCCAGTCGAACCTGAATGCTGTCCCACTCACCTTCCAGGTGCTTCTGTTCCAGCATGATGAAGGCGGCCAGATTGTGGCGGTTCACCTTACCGGTGATGCCGTACTGGTCCAGCCGATAGCCCAGGGCGTCCAGGCTGTTCAGGGCAGTGTTCATCAGTTTCTGGGTGTTCATGCGTGTTCCCCGTGATCATTGTGGAAAGGTTTCAAATATACTGACCTCAAACGCTATTCCCATTCTCTAGAGTGCGCAACCTAATCCGCAGGCTGACGACCATATCCCTGACCAAAACGTAATTCACCGGCCACGCCCGTGTAATCCCCACTGTGCATAATGGAAACTGTAGATTTGGAGGCCGGCAGTCAACACTGCTTGCTTCTCCCTCCAGCACAGCGCTAGCCTTACCCCGTTTTTACGGGGTTTTTTTATGCCCGCATTCACCATTTCCGATACCGAAACAGGCGTCTTGATATGAAACAGCAATCCGGTGCTGCGCGGGGACGAACCCGATACATTACCCCGCAGGGCGAACAGGCCTTGCGGGAGGAGTTGCGCTACCTGTGGAAGGAAAAGCGCCCGGAAGTGACCCAGGCGGTGCGTGAGGCGGCGGCGCTGGGGGATCGTTCGGAAAACGCGGAGTATATCTATGGCAAGAAGCAGCTGCGCGAGATCGACCGGCGGGTGCGCTTTCTGACCAAGCGGCTGGACGAGCTGACGGTGGTCAACCGCCTGCCGGATGATCGCGGCAAGGTATTCTTCGGTGCCTGGGTGACCATTGAGCATGAGGATGGCAGTGAGCAGTGCTACCGGCTGGTGGGGCCGGATGAGTTCGACCTGAGCCGGGGCTACCTGAGTATTGATTCGCCCATGGCCCGGGCGTTGCTGGGCAAGCGCCTGGACGATGAGGTCAGTGTGCGAACGCCGGAGGGCTGGCACTCGGTGGTCATCACGGGGATTCGTTACGAGGAGCCTGCGGGCAACCAGTGAAAACCGTCACAAACCTGACGACTCGTTGAGTTTTTTGTCGCCTTTGGCGATAGACTGATCAAAAATTGACTCACGGATCGGGTTTGGTATGGGTTCTTTCTGGAAATTCACAGGTGGTTTTGTGCTGGCTCTGGCTCTGGCTCTGGCTCTGGCTCTGGCCCTGGCTCTGTCGCCCGCGTCACTGCTGGCGCAGGCGACGGCTGAAGGTGAAGGCGGCGAAGCCTTTGGCTATCGTGAGCGTTCAACGATGGAAACCATCCCCCTGCGGTCCATGGCCGAGGACACCCTGGCTGATACCGTCATCGAAGGTGGGCTGGAAGCGCCTGCGGCCGGGGTGCCGGTGCAGCCCCGCACCGATGAGGACTTCTACCTTGATCCCCTGGCCTTGCAGCCAAGGGACCCTCGCACCGACCTGGGCCGCAGCGAAATTCCGGTGGAATTCCGCTTCAGCAACCCCAAGGTGATCCCGGGCCAGACCCATAGCAACAACTATACGATCCGCCCGCCAGAGAATCGCACCTACGAGACGCAGAACATCAATATGATTGAGCGTTAGGCGGCTGCGGTCTGTTCGGCTGGTGTCTTCCCGAGTACATCCTCATAGAAAAACGTCAGGGCCTGGCTGGCCTGGTTCAGGCGTGCCCGTGACAGCTGAATTCGGTCCTTCAGGTAGGTGAGAAACAGTTGGCGGTCTTTGGTTTCCAGGTGCTGCGGATCCTTCAGCTCGTGAAACAGCACGAACCGTGATATCCAGTGCAGGTAGGTTTGCTCTGCCCGCTGGTTCAGTTGGTGTTTCTGGATTGCTTCGTTAACGCGGCCGACAAGGCCCGGCTGGGTTTGTTCCAGCGCCTCGGTAATGTCCATGGCTACTCTTCCGGATGCATTGTTGTTTTTATGTTGCGCGCATCTTATGACAATCATTTGAATGTCGCAAAATATTTAGGGCGGGTTGCCGGCATCGGGGCCTGATCAGCTGATAGTGGGCGCCCCAGCCGGCAAAGGTCTGGGCAGGATTATTTCAGGGCGTTGAGCTTGTCGATGTATTTCTGCATGGCTTCCTCGCCTGAGGTGCCTTTCAGTTCGGCCCAGGCGTCGTACTTGGCGCGACCCACGAAGTCCATCATGCCCGGGCGCTTGCCGCTGACATCCCCTTCGGTTGCCTGCTTGTAGAGGGCGTAGAACTCCAGCTTCACTTCGTTGGATGGCTTGAAATCGCCTTCAGCGGTCTGGATATAGTTAACCGCTTCGTCAAACTGGGCTTTCAGGTCACTCATGGCTGTTTCCTTTGTTATTGAGAGGGTTATCCGTGAACTACGGTTTTGCCGAGTATAGCCACAGAGGTGACGGGCGTCATTGACTGAACGTTCCTTTCCTTCGACGAATGGGTTATTGTCCTGCCTCAAAATTTAAGCTAATTGGAGAGACGTCCATGGCCGCCACCAACAAACTGACCGGTATTGTCGGCAGAATCAACAAGCTACCCACGTTTGCCCGGTCGCGGGCGCTGACCCTGTTTTTTGGCAAAGTGGTGCCTTTCACGGGTACTGCCGGTATTCGCATTGAGCACCTGGACGCGGAGCGTTGTGTCATCAGTATTGCCAACAAGCGCCGGGTGCAGAATCACATTGGTGGTGTTCATGCCGTGGCATCCCTGTTGCTGGCGGAGTCCGCGACCGGCTTTCTGGTGGGCCTGAACGTACCGGACGACAAGATCCCCGTGATCAAGACCGTCCATGCGGAGTACACCCGTCGCGCCAAGGGTGACATGACCGTGGAAGCCCGCCTGACCCCGGAACAGCGGGAGCGGATGCAGGTGGATGACAAGGGGGAAACCTCCGTACCGGTCACCATCCGTGACAGCGAAGACCAGCAGCCCATCGAGATTGAAATGATCTGGGCCTGGACGCCGAAGCGTCGTTAATTGCGGATGCCAGGGGTGTTAATCCGGGCTTTGTTTGGCAAAACTTTGCCCGGTCGCACATTTTTGCCATGCGCTGGCCAATTTTTGCTTGAGAATGGATATCATCCTGTGTAGAGTTTTGATCGTTGCGTACCGGGACGGTATGCACAAGGGATTGAACTACTGCAAATGATTTGCACAGGGAGCAAGCGCATGTCTTCAAAAGACGGTTCCGTCGCGCCGAAAGAGCGCATCAATATCAAATATGTCCCCGCCACCGGTGATCAGCAGGCTGAAACCGAACTGCCACTGAAAATGTTCGTGGTTGGTGATTTCAAGGGACAGCCCGAAGAAACCCCCATCGAGGACCGAAAGGCCATCTCCGTCGACAAGAACAACTTCCGTTCTGTCATGAAGGAAGCCGATCTTAGCCTCACCACCACGGTATCCAACCAGCTGGATGACAACGCCGACGAACTGCCGGTGAACCTGGCATTCCAGACTCTGGACGATTTTTCCCCGGATGGCATTGCCCGCCAGGTACCTGAGCTGAACAAGCTCATCGAGCTTCGCGAAGCCCTGGTTGCCCTCAAGGGCCCGCTGGGTAACGTGCCGTCATTCCGGTCCAAGCTGCAGGAACTGCTGGACAATGACGACGCCCGGGACAAACTGCTGGCCGAACTGGAACTGGCCACAGACAGCGACGAATAACCGAACGTTCGCCGTCAATCTCCGACTTAATTCAAAACGTACTGAAGGGATGTGGTATGTCTGACACTGCTGAGCAGCAATCTGCTGCCTCCGAATCCGTAGCGGAAGGGTCCTTGCTGGACCAGGTTATGGCCAACAGCCGAATGGCGCCGGCCGACGAAGGCTACGATGTGGCCCGCAAAGGGGTGGCGACCTTTATTGCCAACCTGCTGAAAAGTGAAGAGAAAGGCCAGCCGGTCAACAAGGCGCTGGTGGACCAGATGGTGGTCGAGCTGGATCGCAAGATCAGCGCCCAGATGGATGAAATCCTGCACGCGCCCAAACTGCAGGAGCTGGAATCGTCCTGGCGCGGCCTGAAGCTGATGGTCGACCGCACCGATTTCCGCGAGAACATCAAAGTGGATATCCTCCACGCCACCAAGACCGAGCTGCTGGAAGACTTCGAGTTTGCGCCCGATGTCACCCAGGCTGGTTTCTACAAGCACATTTACTCTACCGAGTACGGCCAGTTTGGCGGTGAGCCCGTGGGCGCCGTGGTTGGCAACTACGCCTTCACCCCGTCCACCCCGGACATGAAACTGCTGCAGTACGTGTCCTCCGTGGGTGCCATGGCCCATGCGCCGTTCCTGTCGTCCGTTGCGCCGTCCTTCTTCGGCGTTGACAGCTACCAGGAACTGCCCGCCATCAAGGAACTGAAAGCGGTCTTCGAAGGCCCGAAATACGCCAAGTGGCGCTCCCTGCGTGAGTCCGAAGACGCCCGCTACCTGGGCCTGACCTCACCGCGTTTCCTGCTGCGGGTGCCTTACGACCCCACTGAAAACCCGGTGCGCAGCTTCAACTACAAGGAAGACGTGTCTGGCGACCATGAGCATTACCTGTGGGGCAACACCGCCTATCTGCTGGCCACCCGTCTGACCGAAAGCTTCGCCAAATACCGCTGGTGCCCGAACATCATCGGCCCGCAAAGTGGCGGTGCGGTAGAAGACCTGCCGGTGCACCTGTTCGAATCCTTCGGCCAGCTGGAAGCCAAGATTCCGACCGAAGTGCTGATCACCGACCGTCGCGAATACGAAATGGCCGACGAAGGCTTCATCGCCCTGACCATGCGCAAGGGTAGCGACAACGCGGCGTTCTTCTCCGCCAACTCGGTGCAGAAGCCCAAGCAGTTCCCGAACACCAAGGAAGGCAAGGAAGCGGAAACCAACTACAAGCTGGGTACGCAACTGCCTTACATGATGATCGTGAACCGCCTGGCGCACTACATCAAAGTGCTGCAGCGGGAACAGATCGGCTCCTGGAAAGAACGCCAGGACCTTGAGCGGGAACTGAACACCTGGATTCGCCAGTACGTGGCCGACCAGGAAAATCCGCCGGCGGATGTCCGCAGCCGTCGCCCGCTCCGCGCGGCGCAGGTGACCGTATCCGACGTCGAAGGCGATCCGGGCTGGTACCAGGTATCCCTGGCGGTTCGGCCCCACTTCAAGTACATGGGCGCCAACTTCGAACTGTCACTGGTTGGCCGACTGGACAAGGATTAATCCGTGTTCAATCACCCGGCCAGCGACGGATCGCAGGCCAGCAGCGGCAGCCTGTTCGAACGACTGGAACAGGCCGCCGAGCCGGCCGGCCAGAGCATGGGGGAAGTCTCCCACGTTGTTGAATCCATCAAACGCCACCTGGTCCGCCTGCTGAATGCCCATCCGGGTAACAGCGCCAGCGTACCGGATCTGGGCCTGCTGGATTTCAACGACGCCACGCTCGGCACTCACGATCTGAGCGTTCAGATCCGCGGCGCGATCCGACAGTGCATTGAGAAGTTTGAACCAAGGGTGAAGCGGGTGGATGTCGTCAACCTGCCGCAGGGGCCAGACCCCTTGCAGTTGCGGTTTCAGGTGACGGTCTACCTTCGCGTTGGTTCGGAAGACGATAAGACGACCATCGATTTGTTATTGGATGACAAGCGCTACTATCGAGTGATGTAGCGGGCAAGGATGAGAGGGGGAGGGGGATGCTTTTCTGGCGGGAATAAAGGTGTCTGAGCGCAGCGAGTTCTTTTTCCCAGAAGAAAAGCATCCCCCTCCCCCTCGGACCCAGACTGGTGCAGTGGTTATGAAGTTGAACCGATTTTACAGGGACGAGTTAAGTTTTCTCAGGCTCCAGGGCCGGGAATTCGCGGATGCCCATCCGCAGCTGACAAGGTTTCTGTCGGAGCAAAGCACCGATCCGGACGTTGAGCGGCTGCTGGAAGGCTTCGCCTTTCTGACCGGCAAACTCCGCGAAAAAGTCGAAGATGAATTCCCCGAGATTACCCACTCGCTGCTGAACATGCTGTGGCCAAACTACCTGCGGCCGGTGCCAAGCTGCACCATCATGCGGTTTGATCCGCAGTTGCATTCCATCAGCGAGCGCCAGCGAGTGGACCGGCATACCGAAATCAAAAGCCGACCGCTGGGCGATGCCACCCGCCAGACCCAGTGCCGGTTCCGCACCTGCCGCGCTGTCGACGTGTATCCAGTGAGCGTAGCGGCGGCAAACGCCGAGCACTCGCGGGAAGTATCCTCCGTGACAGTGGATCTGGCGTTGCATACCGATCAACCGCTGTCGTCCCTGGGGATGGACAGCCTGCGGTTCTACCTGGGTGGCGAGAGTCATGTTGCGGAAACCCTGTTCCTCTGGCTGAACCACTACCTGGAGCGGATTGAGCTGGTGGTGGGCGAGTCCGTCTACCGTTTGCCGGCGTCCCTGTTACAACCGGTCGGGTTCGGGAATGACGAAGGGTTGCTGCCGTATCCGAAGAACGCCTACCCGGGTTATCGGATATTGCAGGAGTACCTCAGCTTCCCCGAGGCCTTCCGATTCGTGGATATCCAGGGCCTGGCGCGGCGGTTGCCGGCGGTACAGGCGGACGAAATCAGCCTGCGGTTCCATTTCAGCCGGATCCTGCCGCCGGACGCCAAAGTGCGGGAAGAGAATTTCCAGCTCTACTGCACGCCGGCGGTGAACCTGTTCACCCACGAAGCGGAGCCGGTGGACCTGAACGGGCGGCAGACCGAATACCGGATCTCGCCCTCCAGCCGCTCGCCGGATCACTACGAAGTGTTCAGCATCGAACAGGTGGAAGGCTGGCTGGAAGGCCGCTCCGGGCGGGGCGAACCGCGCATCTATACCGCGTTCGAGAGCTTTCAGCACGAAGTGGAACGGGATCGTGGCCGCACCGCACTGTATTACCGGGTGCGGGCGAGGGACAGCGTTCGCGGTGATGGCTTTGATCATTACATGTCGTTTGTGCGGGGCGACGAGTCCGAGTGCCTGAGTCGCCAGGAAGCCATCTCCCTCACGCTCACCTGTACCAACCGGCAGTTGCCGAGCCAACTGGCGGTGGGGGAGATCTGCATGGCGACGGAGAGTACGCCAGCGTTCGCCACCTTCAGCAACATTACCCGGCCCACGGCCACATTGAGGCCGACGCTGGACGGCAGCCTGCTGTGGACGCTGATCTCCAACCTGTCGCTGAACTACCTGTCCATGCTGGATGTGGACGCTCTGCGCACGGTGCTGCGGGTTTACGACTTCCGTGCGCTGGTGGACCGCCAGGCCGAGCGCGTGTCCCAGAAGCGGTTGTCCGGCATTGCGGGCATTGAAACCTCACCGGTGGATCGCATGGTGCGGGGATTGCCGGTGCGGGGGATTCGGTCAGTACTGAAGCTGGACCAGACAGCGTTCGCCTCGGAAGGCGATCTGTACCTGTTTGGCACGGTTCTCAGCCAGTTTTTTGCGCTTTACGCGAGCATTAACGCCTTTCACCAATTGGAAGTGGTGAATACAGACAATCAGGAACGGTATACATGGACGTTACAGCAAGGTCAGCAGCCGCTGATGTAGCCGAGCTGCAGCCGGTTCTGGGCAACGCACGGCGCTACAGTTTCTTTCAGCTGGTGGATCTGATTCACCGGCACCACGGGGATGACCTCGAGCGGTCCCAGGATGACCTGCCCCGGCGTGAGCGCATTCGCTTCTCGGCATCGGCCGGGCTGGGGTTCCCGGGCAGCGACGTGGTCTCGGCGTTCTCGCCGGAGCATGAGCACGCGCCTTACCAGATGGAAGTCAGCTTTCTGGGGCTGCACGGATCGCAGTCGCCGCTGCCCGGTTACTACCTGGAAGATCTGGCCTGGGAAGCGGGTCAGGAGCTGGGCATTCGCCGTCACTTCCTGGACTTTTTCAATCACCGGCTGGTGACGTTGTTTCACCGGGCCTGGCGCAAGTACCGCTATTACGTGCGTTTCAGACCCGGCGCGTCGGACGGTTTTTCCGACCACATATTCGCCCTGGTGGGCCTCGGCGACAGCCGCCTGCGGGACGCAACCCCGGTCAACTGGTCGAAGATGCTGGCCTACGCCGGATTGATGGCGGGCCGCAGTCGTTCTCCGGAAGTGGTCAGTGGCATTGTTGCCCACTGCTTTGATCTGGATGACGTCAGTATCGAGCAGTGGGTATTGCGCCGGGTAGCCATCCCGGAAGATCAGCAAACGCGCCTGGGGTGCGCCAACGCGGCGCTGGGGCACGACACACTGGTCGGCAACGGTATCCGCGATCGCAGTGGCAAATTCATCCTGCGCATTCGCAACCTGGATCGTCAGCGCTTTGCCGACTTCCTGCCCAACGGCAAGGACCATCAGCGGCTGGTGAAACTGGTGGAGTTCACCACCCGGGAACAACTGGCCTACGACCTGGAACTGCAGATGCGGCCGAAAGATGTGAAGCCGATGCAGACAGGGGCAGAGGTGCGGCTGGGCTGGAACTCGTTTTTGACGCCGGAGAAGGCCCGCAAGCTGCCGGCGGTTCGCCTCCAGATTCGCCGCTGAGTTAACGACAAGGAAACCGGACATGGACGAACGTCAGTCACTGAAACTGCAAATCAGCAATCCCGCCACCGTGGGCAGCGGCTTGCTGCCAGAACATGTATTCACCATGGCGGGAGGCTCCATTGGTACGGCGGAGAACGATACCTGGAAACTGTCGTCCCATCGCACCGGGGCCATGGCGGGACACGCCGAGGTCCGATTCATTGACGGTGTGTTCTGCCTTATTGACCGCAGTGGCCGTACCTATATCAACAGCGCCAGCCAACCCATCGGCCGTGGTCGCCGGGCGCGTCTGAACAGCGGTGACACCATCACCATCGGGCGTTACCAGATCCGCGCCGAGCTGATGCGCGGTCGCCAGAGCGGCTCCGGCCCGGCTCCGGTCGGCGAGGGTGAGGATCGTACCCTGGTGGATGTGGAGGAAAGCGATCTGGTCCGGGGAGAGGGCAGGGAGCTGGAAACCGCGGGCCATGAGCCTTTGCAGGGGCTGGCGCCGGCCCCGGGGCAGTCGGTCAGCACGGATCCGCTGGATCACTGGGCGTCGGATGAAACCAGTCAGTCGGAAGAGACCAGCACCCGCGAGGCGGATCTGTTGGCAAGCAAGCCCGAATGGTTCGCCACCGAAGGCGAAGTGACCGATGAATACCGGGAAAATCGTGATGTCGCGGTCGGACTGCCGGTCAGACAAGGAGAGCAGGACAGGATGTCAGTACAACTACCCCGTAAAACGAAACAGGAAGCCACCGACCAGAGTCGCCAGCACATCAGTGGCGCGCCGCTGCTCAAGGGCATGGAGTCCGAGCTGGACTTTGGTGACAGCGACGAGATGCGGCTGTTCCTGGAAGAGGCCGGCCAGACCCTGAAAGCCACGGTGGAGGGTCTGCTGGCGCTGCACCAGGGCGAGGACAGCCGCCACCAGGCGCTGCGCACGCGGCTGCAACCCATCGAGGACAACCCGCTGCGTCTGGGGCAGACCTACCAGGACACGGTCCAGACCCTGTTTGCCAGCCAGCGCAGCCCCGTTCACCTGTCCGCGCCAGCCGCCGTGAGCGAGAGCCTGCAGAGTCTTCGTCACCATCAGATCGCCACCAGCGAAGCCATTAGCGAAGCGCTGGACGCCATCCTTCACGCCTTTTCCCCGGAGGCCCTGCTGCGCCGTTTCCACGGTTACCGTCGTGGGCTGCAGCAGCATGAGGACGAAGGCCGCTGGGCCTGGGACATGTACCAGCATTATTACCGCGAACTTAAATCCAGTCGTCAGCAGGGTTTTGAGCGTCTCTTCCAGGAGGTGTTCGAACAGGCTTACGACCAGCACTTGCGTCAACTACAGAGGGAGAATCTGTCGTGAAATACAGTAAAGGGATTTTACTGGCCGTTGTCTTTGCGATGGTGGGGTGCAGCACACCCTACAACGCTGTCTCGAAAACCGCCAAGGTACTGTGGGACCCGGATATCCCCGTGGGCTATCCGGAGGATCTGCCCAGCCGCGTGGATCTCACCATGCTGGCGGAGCCGGACGTGAACCCGAACGAGTCGCTGGCACCGACCCCGATTGCGTTCCAGGTAATCGAAATGCGGGACAGCTCCATGCTGATGGCCGGGGATTTTGACCAGTTACTGAATGACCTGGAGGACTCACTGGGGCAGAACTACATCGATCACGATGATTATTCCCTGGTGCCCGGGCAGTTCCGGTTTATCGAACCGTTCGAGATCAGCGAGGATACGCGCTTTATCGGCATCATCGCGTTCTATGCTTACCCCAACCTGTCCCAGTGGAAGAAAGTGGTGGAGGTGGACCCCATTGGTGGTCGTTATCACCTGCTGGTCAACCTGCGCGAGCGGGAAGTTCAACTCAGAAGATCGGATGAATCCTGATGGCTGTCATGAATCGAGTGGTCTGGAGTGACGGGCTGTTCATCAAACCCCAGCACTTCCAGCAGCAACAACGATACCTGGAACACCAGATCAACGAACGGGCACTGGCGATTTCGGATTACCTGTACGGCTTTGGCGATCTGGAACTCAACGCGGAATACCTGAGCTTTGGCCGCATCGGCCTGGTGCATGCCAGCGGGCTGTTTCCGGATGGAACCCGTTTCAGTCTGCCCCAGGATGACGTGACGCCGGAGCCACTGGAAATCACCGACGCGTCCGTCGCCAACCAGGTGGTGTACCTGGCGCTGCCCCTGAGCAGCGACGCCCTGGCGGAAGTGGAATGGCCGGAGGCCGCCGTTTCCGGGCGGTTTCGTGCCCAAACCGAGGAAGTCCGTGACCTGCACTCCATTGACGGAGACGCCCATGCCATTGATGTGGCACGGGTGGCGCCGCGACTGATGCTGGAGCGTGAGGACCGCAGCGCCTACGCCGCCCTGGCCATCGGCCGGATCCTGGAGAAACGCCCGGATGGCAGCCTGGTGATGGACCCCAACTTCATGCCCACCATGCTGAGCGTACGGGCGGCTCCGCGCCTGCAACGGTTCGTCGGGGAAATGGCAGGGTTGATGAAGGAACGAGCGAGGAACATTGCCGAACGTGTCGGCGCACCGGGACAGGGTGGCGTCGCCGATGTGGCGGATTTCATGCTGCTGCAGATGCTCAACCGGGCCCACCCCCGCTTCATGCACCTGGCCCGCCTGCGCCAGCTCCACCCCGAGCGGCTGTATGAGGCCCTGCTGGAACTGTGCGGTGAGTTGGTAACGTTCACCGATGAAAACCGGCTGCCCCGGGAATACGCGGCCTACGACCATGACCTGCCGGAAGCGTCGTTCACGCCGCTGATGCAGGTGCTAAGGCAGTCCCTGAGCACGGTTCTGGAGCCGCGCGCACTGGCGATCCAGCTGCAGGAGCGGCAGTACGGCCTCACCGTGGCGCCCATCCAGGATACCCATTTGCCGAGCAGTGCGGAGTTCATCCTGGCAGTGAAAGCAGACATGCCACTGGACGACCTGCGCAAGCAGTTCACCCAGCAGTGCAAGGTGGCCTCGGTGGAGAAGATTCGCGATCTGATCAGCTTGCAGTTGCCGGGTATCCCGCTGTCGGCACTGCCGGTGGCGCCGCGTCAATTGCCGTACCACGCCGGCTTTGTGTATTTCCGTCTGGACGACCAGAGCCAGGCCTGGCAGATGCTCGACAACGCCAGCGGTTTTGCCTTCCACGTGGCCGGCAGTTTCCCCGGTATGGAAATGCAGTTCTGGGCAATCAGGAGCTAAATCATGGCAGATGCACCGGTGATGGATTCACCCAATGGCAACATGGAAACCGATGGCAGTGCGTTCAGTGACCTGATGTTTGCGGACAGCGGTGACAACGACCGCGCCGTCAGCCAGGGTTTTGCCAATCAACAGTTCCAGCTTCGTGGTCTGGAAGACAACCGGCTGATCGATGCCGCCACGCCGTTGCTGGGCCTGGTCATTCGGGTGCGGCGGCTGGCGGATTTCCGGGAGGTGGAAACGCTGTACCGGCAGGTGGTGGACGAAGTGGCAGCCATCGACCGGGAACTGGTGGAGCAGGGTTATGAGCGCCCGACGGTGGTGGCCTATCGCTACGTGCTCTGCGCCTTTATCGACGAGGCAGTGCTGGGTACGGACTGGGGCGCGCACAGCGTGTGGTCCCAGCATTCCCTGCTGTCCCGCTTCCACAACGAAACCTGGGGCGGTGAAAAGGTCTTCGCCATCCTCTCCCGCATGGAACGGGAACCGGCGCGCTACCGGGACATGCTGGCGTTTATCTACCTGTGCCTGTGCCTGGGATTTGAGGGCCGCTACAAGGTTATGACCAATGGCCGCGAGGAATACGAGGACATTATCCGTGGTCTTCACGAACAGCTGAAAAGCCTGCGGGACGACGACCAGGACCAACCCCTGGCGGATGCCCTGGCGAATGTCACCCCGGCACGCAACCACCTGCGCAGCGGCTTGCCGATCTGGGGGATTGGCGGCCTGTTTGTGTTGGCCATGGCCGGAATCTATTCGCTCTACAACATGGCGCTGAACGAACGCATCAGGGATGTGCTCAGCGTACTGGAACAACTGCCGAAATAAGGACATCACTGTGATTCGGGTAGAACTGCCGGCGCTGATCGGGCGCCTCAACGATATTTGCCGCCAGGGACTGGAATCCTCCGCGGCCCTTTGCATCAGCCGCCAGGGTGCGGAAATCACCCCGGCCCATCTGCTGTTCAAGCTGCTGGAAACGCCGTTTTCTGACGTGCGCCAGGTTCTGGAGCACACAGGCATCAACCACCAGGAATTTCAGCCCCTGGTGGGTGACAGTCTCAATGGCGAACCGCAGACGGCGGAACCCTATCCCTCTTTCTCGCCGTTGCTGGTGGACTTGCTGCAGGACGCCTGGTTGCTGGCTTCCACCGAACTGGGCCACAAGGAGCTGCGTTCCGGCGCCATCTTCCTCGCCCTGCTGCTGAACGCGGACCGCTACCTGATGCCGCGGGTCAGCCAGCAGCTGCGGGACATCAACCGCGAACAACTGCGTCGCCAGTTCGATGCCATGACAGCCGGCTCCGCCGAGCGGCCGGAACTGGACCAGGACGATGGCAAGGCATCGCTGGCCGAGACCGACATGGACCCGCTCAAGCGTTACGCCACCGACTTCACCGCGCTGGCCCGGAGTGAGAAGCTGGACCCGGTGGTGTGCCGCGATGGTGAAATCGACCAGATGATCGACATCCTCTGCCGTCGCCGCAAGAACAACCCCATCGTGGTGGGCGATGCCGGCGTGGGCAAAAGCGCCGTGGTGGAAGGCCTGGCCCTGCGCATCGTCAACGGCGATGTGCCCGAGCGCCTGACCGGTGTGGAGCTGTGGACCCTGGACATGGGGGCATTGCAGGCCGGTGCTTCCGTCAAAGGCGAGTTCGAGAAGCGCCTCAAGGGAGTGATTGAAGCGGTGAAAGGCTCCGCTACCCCGATCATCCTCTTCATCGACGAAGCCCACACCCTGATCGGTGCCGGTAACAGCGAAGGCGGCTCCGACGCCGCCAATCTGCTGAAACCGGCCCTGGCCCGTGGCGAGTTGCGCACCATCGCAGCGACCACCTGGCGCGAGTACAAGAAATACTTCGAGAAAGACCCGGCCCTGAGCCGTCGCTTCCAGCCGGTGGCCCTGGACGAACCCAGCCCCGACCAGGCGGTTCATATCCTTCGTGGCCTGCGCACCGTCTATGAAAAGGCCCACCGGGTCCTGATCGCCGACAGCGCTCTCAAAGCCGCCGCCCAAATGTCCGCCCGCTACCTCGCCGGGCGCCAGTTGCCGGACAAAGCCATCGATGTGCTGGATACCGCCTGCGCCCGGGTCAGCCTGAACCTGAGCACCCCGCCGCGTCGACTCAGCCACGTCCGCAGCGAATTGCACCAGCTGGCCATGGAACAGGACCTGCTCAGCCGCGAACACACCCTGGGCCAGAACGTGGACAGCGAACGGGAAAGCGAACTGGATGCGCGCATCGCCAAACTGAACGAAGAAGCGGCGGAACTGGAACAAAGCTGGAACGACCAGCGAGAGCTGGTCACCCGCCTGGTGGACATCCGCGAACAGCTGCTGAATGGCGACGACACCGAGGAAGAAATAACGGATGAGCGGCCTGAAACCGGCAACGAAGAACACCCGGACCCGAAGAGCGAAGCCGCCGCCATCGAACAGGAACTGGCCGAACTGCAGGCCGACGAACCGCTGGTCCACGCCCGGGTAGACGCCCGCCAGGTCGCCGAAGTCATCGCCGACTGGACCGGTATCCCGGTCAACCGCATGACCACCGACGAACTGAAAAAAATCACCCACCTGCCAGCGTACCTGCAGGCCCACATCAAGGGTCAGGACACCGCCATCGACAGCCTGCACCAGCACCTGCTCACCGCCCGTGCTGACCTGCGTCGCCCGGGCCGCCCCATGGGCGCATTCCTGCTGGCCGGCCCCAGTGGCGTGGGTAAAACCGAAACCGTGGTGCAACTGTCCGAACTGCTCTATGGCGGTCGCCAGTTCCTCACCACCATCAACATGTCGGAGTACCAGGAGAAGCACACCGTCTCCCGCCTGATCGGCTCACCTCCCGGTTACGTCGGGTTCGGCGAAGGCGGCATCCTCACCGAAGCCATCCGCCAGAAACCCTACTCCGTGGTGCTGCTCGATGAAGTGGAAAAAGCCCACCCGGAAGTCCTCAACCTGTTCTACCAGGCCTTCGACAAGGGCGAACTGGCGGACGGCGAAGGCCGCCTGATCGACTGCAAAAACGTGGTGTTCTTCCTCACCTCGAACCTCGGCTACCAGACCATCGTCAACCACGCCGAAGAACCGGAAAAAATCGAAGAAGCCCTCTACCCGGAACTGGCCGACTTCTTCAAACCGGCGTTGTTGGCCCGCATGGAAGTGGTGCCTTATCTGCCGCTGGGCGAAGACACCCTTAACCGCATCGTTGGCGACAAACTCGAGCGCCTGGCGGATCAGATCAAAAGCCGCTACCACACCGAAGTGGTGCTGGAAGACGGCCTGGTGGAAGCCATCCGCAGCCGCGCGACGAGAAGCGAAAACGGCGCAAGGATGCTGGAATCGATTATCGAAGGTGAGCTGTTGCCACCCGTTTCACTGGCGTTGCTGGAGAAGCTGGCAGCAAGAGAGCCAGTTAAAAGTGTCACTTTAGGCGTAGAGAACGAGAAATTCACCGGGGTTGTTGCTTAAGGCAACTGGGAAGTAGCGGGCCCTGTGGTTCGGCTTTCCAAATACCCTGCGGAGCCATGGATGGCGGAGCGGAGCGTACAGGGATGTATTCACAGCGTGTTTTGGAAAGCCGAACCACAGGGCCCGCGATCGGCGAACTCAACATCTCAGGGAAAAGAAACATGGGACGGATGCAGACGGAACTGCACACCGGCATCGACCTGGCGGTGGCACTGATCCGACAGGACAACCTGCCGGCGTTGCTGAAAACCGCCACCAGACAGCTGGAAAACGCCTTCGGCCTCACCCGCTGCTGGGCGCTGGAACTGGACCTGAGCGGCCGCACCCTCCATTGCGCCGAGCTGGACCAACACGGCGAATTCGACTGCGGCGACTTCAGCCACCCCTTCGCCCACGTACTGCAAAGCGGCAAACCCCGGGAACTGACCCGCGCCGCCAGCTACCGCCTCGACCACAGCGGCTTCCAGGCCCTGCTGGACGCCAGCGACCGTCCGCGCTCCTTCTGGCTCGAACCTATCAAGGGCGACGACGGCCGCACGCTGGGCATTCTCGTGCTTTGTCATGACGAGCCTGAGTGGGGCGCCATCACCGCCATGCCGCTGTACCAGGGCCTCAAACAGCTGCTTACCCACCAATGGGTCAGCCAGCTCCAGAACCGCGACCAGGTCTGGCAGCGGCGCCTGCTCAAGCGCTCGCTGGACCACCTCCACGATGCCGAAACCGTGCGCCGCCGCTGCGAACAACTTGCTGGTAGCCTGGTGGGCGGCTCCGCCGACATGGTCAACCTGCGGTCACAAATCATCCGCGCCGCCGGCAGCCAGCTCTCCGTGCTAGTGCAGGGCGAAACCGGCTGTGGCAAGGATCTGGTCGCCAAGGGCATCCACGAATTCTCCGACCGTGCCAATGGTCCGCTGGTGGTCGTTAACTGCGCCGCCATCCCCGACACCCTGCTGGAAAGCGAACTGTTCGGTCACACCAAAGGCGCGTTTTCAGGGGCGGACAAGGCCAAAGAGGGCCTGCTGGCCCAGGCTGACGGCGGCACCCTGTTTCTGGACGAAATTGGCGACATGCCCATGGCGCTGCAGTCGAAACTGCTGCGAGTACTGGAGAGCCGGCAGTTCCGGCCACTGGGTGCCCAGCAGGAACAGCACTCCGATTTCCGCCTGGTGGCGGCGACCCACCAGCCGCTGCAACAAGGCATCGAAGACGGAGGCTTTCGCCGTGACCTGTTCTACCGCCTGAGCCAGTTTCCCCTTCGGGTTACCCCGCTTCGCGACCGGCCGGAAGACCTGGCACCGCTGTGTCGGCACTTTATTTCCCTGTACCAGCAGCGGGAGGGGGCCGGCCCCATGGGCATCAGCAGCCATGCGCTCCATACCCTGTCCGGATATGCCTTCCCGGGCAACGTTCGCGAACTGAGAAATATTCTGGAATTCGCCTGCCTGCAGACTCCGGTTGGCGACGACATTCAGCCGGAAGTGCTGCGCCTGGACGACCTGTTCTCCGACCAACAAAGCCCGGCTTTTCAGGAGACCGTACCGGCTACCCTGCCGGGGGTCCCTGTGGCCGATGACATCCGTGACCTTAAAGCGGCCGCACAGGCTTTCGAAGCGGCGGTAATCCGCGAACGGCTGAGACAGTACGACGGCAATCGCGCTCAGGCCGCGGAAAGCCTCGGCTTGCCGAAGCGCACCCTGGCCCATAAATGCCTTAAATATCAGGTGTCTGAAGAATGATAACCGTTCGTTTTCCCAGCCTTCGCTGTTGGCTGGCCATAACACTGCTTATCAGCGGGTTTGCACCGGTTGCGGCCAGCCAGCTGGACGACGCCCGGGAATGTACCCGGGAATCCCAGCGGCTGGAGCGCCTTGCCTGTTTTGATTCGGTATTCGGCACGCCCCTCGAGACGACAAGTGTCACCGGCGCACCGGAGGCCAACCGGCCAGAGCGATGGCTGCAGGCGTACGCCCAGGAACAGGCAAGGGAGCCTGGTGAAGGCCCCCTATACCGGGACACCGGGGACCGTGCCGGGCAACTGGTCACGCTGGGTGCGCTGGGCAGCCAGCCACCACGCCCGATCCTGGCCTTGCAGTGCCATAACAACATCACCGAGCTTTCCCTGATGTTGCCCGCGGCACTGGAGGCCGAACGGGTGAGTATCGGTTTTGGCGCGCAACGGGATGCATGGCGGGTACGGGATAACGGCTTCGTTGTCAGCAGCGGTCGTGGCTTGCCGGCCATCCGGGTTGCCAAGGCGCTGCTGGGGCGGGGAGATGCCCGGATCAGCTCCTCCCATGGCGCCCTGGATGGCCTGATGTTCGACCTGGAAGGCTTCCGCGACGCCATCCGGCCGTTGCGCGCCAAGTGCGGCTGGTAACTGAACTGGAAACGATCGAAAGGCAGATTCGAATGCAGGTTGTTGAACAACATCCCTATGTGGAACAGGTGCTGGAAACGCTCGGTGGCGAGTCCGACATGGGCGAATCGCTGGCTGACGACGACACCCTTGAATTCCTCGAAGACGAAATCATGAAAGTGGGCTCCCTGGCCCATAACGAGATCGACTGGAGCAAGGTTGAAAGTGAGTCCCTCAGACTGCTGTCGGACCGGAGCAAAGACCTGAAAGTACTGGGGTTCCTGCTGCTGAGCCTGCAGCGGGGCGGCGATGGCGAGCGTTACGCGCTCTCCCTGTTCCTGCTGCACCAGGTACTGGACTCCTGGTGGGAGCAGGCCTGGCCCTATCCGGGTGACAAGGGTAAGCGGGCGCGCAGAATGATGTTTACCCAAATGCTTCAGCGTGCCGTCAAGGAAGTGGATTCACTGAGGTTTGACCGTGAAGTGGGGGATGGTCGCAGTTATTGCCTCAGGATGATCGACAACCTGATTACCCAGGCCGGGGATCGGGAGCTGGCGGATGACGGGTTATACGAGATCAAACGCGGCGTAGAAAAATTGCCGGCTGACCCGGAGCCGGCGCCGGCCGCCACCGGAGAGCAGCCGTCGGCAAAGCCGGCCACCAGCGCCGCCGCTACACCCATCAACACGGCACAGCGGGCCTCTCTGGGGGAGCTGACCCTGGATCCCGCAAACGAACGGGCGACCCGCCAGAGCCTGCTGAAAGTGGCGGACCTGTTGGTGGCGTCCGAGCCGGATACACCCTTGGGCTACCAGTTACGCCGTTACGCGATCTGGCAGGGAATTACCTCAGTACCGCCTTCCCGTGACGGGGTAAAAACCGACCTGGCGGCGGTGAGTGCGGATCGGGTCGCCGAGTACCGTGAGGCGCTGGACAAGGCCCCGGATGTGGAACTGTGGCAGCGTATCGAGCAGAGCCTGTCGGTCAGCCCGTTCTGGCTTGACGGTCACTGGCTCAGTGCGGGCGTGGCCGATGTGCTTGGCCATGGTCCCTGTGCCGAGGCGATACGGGAATCCGTTCTGGGCTTCGTCGAGCGGTTGCCGCAGCTGGCGGACATGACATTTAACGACGGCACGCCGTTTCTGTGCGCGGAAGCGGCGGACTGGATGCAGACAGCGCCGGCGAAGGCGGGTGTTGCCGGTGGCGCCAGTCCCTGGGAGCAGGCCTATGAACAGGCCCGGGAGTTGGCTGGCCAGAAAGGCCTGGCGAAAGCGATGCAATTGCTGGAAGACGGTCTGGCCGGTGCCCGGGAACCGCGGGAGCGCTTCCACTGGCGGCTTGCCAGTGCCCGCCTGCTGAAAGACAACGGGCTGAAAACCCTTGCCGGCCAGCAGATCCAGGATCTGCACCAGCAGACCCGGGGCCTGGCCCTGGAAGACTGGGAACCAGGGCTGATCTCGAAACTGGAAAAACTGGTTTAACGCCTTCAGGAATCACTCAGATATCTCAATTTCAGGAATGGACGCCATGTGGAGAAAAGCATTACTCATCGGTCGAAGGATTCTTCCGTACCTGCGCAGCGCCGCGCCGATTACCCTGGCCCTTGGGGTCATCGTGTTGTTGGGGGCTACCTGGTGGTTGGGGCCCCGGCTCGAGATAAACGGTGAATACCCGCTGGCCGCCTGGCAGATGCGAGCCCTGGTCACCCTGGGGGTTGTGTTGCTGGTGGCCATGATATGGGGAACCCTGCTGGCGCGTCGTCTGGGCAAGATCAATGCCGCCAAGGCCGATGAACAGCGAGAAGAGGAAGATCCCATCCTGCCGCTGGAGCGGCGGCAGAAACGCCTGCTGGATCGTCAGCTGCAGGCGCTCAAGAGCAACCTTCCGGGTCGCAAAGAGTTGTATCGCCTGCCGTGGTATCTGGTGATGGGGCTGGAGGACGCCGGCAAGACAAGCCTGATTCAACGCTCTGGCCAGACCTATACCCTGACCAACGTGACCCGCAATCCCCGGTCGGATCGTAACCCGTATGGGTTTGAATGGTGGATTGGCGACCACGGCGTGCTGATTGATCCCGATGGTGAATTGCTGAGCCAGAATAACGGTGAAGGCGCCCGTCACGAATTGCAGCAACGGTTGTGGCAGCACTTTATGCAGTGGCTGGAGAAAAACCGGCCCCAGCGCCCGCTGAATGGCGTAGTGCTGACTATTGATCTCGCCAGCCTGAGCACGGGCAGCGATCAACAACGTCAGGCCCAGGCGATTCTCCTGCGCACTCGCCTGCGGGAGCTGATGGAACAGCTGGGATCAAGGCTGCCGGTGTATGTCAGTTTTACCAAGCTGGATCTGCTGTACGGTTTCGGTCCCTTCGTGCAGACCCTCACCAAGGCAGAGCGGGAACAGCCCCTCGGGTTTACCTTCCCGCTTGAAGCACAGCTGGAAGGGGATGACTGGCTGGAAGACTTCTCGGAACGTTTCACCGGTCTGGTCGAGCAACTGAATGCCCGTCTCCCGGATGTGCTGGCAGTCACCCGTGATGCTGAGGAGCGGGCGTCGGTCTATTCCTTTACACGGCAACTGGCAGGCCTGAAGCCGGTACTGGAGCAGTTCCTGGCGGATCTGCTGTCAGAAGATGCGTTTTCGACGCCGGCTCTGGTGCGTGGTACCTACTTTACATCGGTGATTCAGGAAGGTGTGCCGGAGGATGCCTTTGTGTCCGCCGCAGCCGCGAATTACCAGCTCTCGGACCCGATCCAGCCTGCCCAGCGCAAGGGCCAGTCGGCCAGCTTGTTTACCCACGGGCTGTTCCCGGATGTGATTTACCGGGAGTCAGGACTGGCCGGCGATAATCGACGGGTTGTCCGCAGTCGCCAACGCCAGGTGGCCGTTGCCGCCGTGGTGGCGGTTGCGGCGGGTCTGGGTATGACTGCAGGCTGGCAACACTACTTCATCAAAAACGCGGAAGCGGCCACTGCCGTCGAGCAGCGGGTACGCAGCTTTATCGACAACTGGCGGCCGGTTGGTTACGAACCGGACACCACCGGAAGCAATCTGCTAGAGCCACTGGATGAGTTGCGTGAAGCCACGCTCGCCTTTGGCGATTACCGGAACAGCTGGCCCCTGGTGACCGATATGGGGTTGTACCAGGGCCAGCGTGTGGGCCCGGAAGTGGAATCTTCCTACCTGGATATGCTGGCGTACCAATACCTCCCCACGTTGATGCTTGGTGTCATGGGGGAAATGGGCCGCGCACCGGATAACAGCCCGGAACGGATGGACCACCTCCGGGTGTTGCGCATGCTCTACGATGCCAGTGGCCGCCGGACCGATATCGTAACGGACTACATGGCCAAGTACTGGCAGGCCCGGTTCCCCGGGCAGGGCGACAGGCAGGAACGGCTACGCCGCCACCTGGATTACGCCCTTGCCCACACCGATCTGGCGGAGCAGGTCCGTCAGGGGGACGTGACTGCAGACATGGCGCTCGCGCCCTTCCGCAGCAGCGTGCAATGGGCGCAGCATGAGCTGGGCCGCATCTCCACCACCGATCGGGTGTACGACGACCTTGAGAAAGAGGCCGCCCGGGAATTCGGGTCGCCGCTGGATCTGGCGCGGAAATCGGGGCCGGCCTTCAGCACCGTGTTCACCAAACTCGACGAGGGTGGTGAACCCTTGCAGGAGGAAAGCCTTGAAGAGGACCCGCTGGTGATTCCCTCACTGCTCACCCGCGAAGGGCTGAACAGCTGGTTCCTGCGCAAATCCGATTCCGTTACCGAACTGGCCCTGGTGGACGCCTGGGTTCTGGGGCGTCGGGACGATGTGGATTTCAGTGAATCCGACGAGGAACAGCTGACGGCGGAGCTGCAATCCTTGTATGCCGACCGTTACGCGGATGCCTGGCGCAAAGCCCTGAGCCGGGTTGATGTGCAGAGCTTCAGTGACCTCAACCACGGGGTGCGGGTGCTCGAGAGTCTGACCAGTGGCCATCAGCCGCTGCAGCAGTTGCTGGGACAGGTAACGCATCATACCCGGCTGGTGCCGGAGGTGAGTGATGAGGAAGACGCTGGTGCGGTTGCAGCCCGTAAGGTGCTAGAGCAATCCTCCCACTTTGCCATGATCCAGGAAATTGGCCGCCAGTTTGCGGAACTTAACCACCTTAATCAGAAGCAGGGCGATAACCCTTCCGGCATGGAACAGCTGATGGGCGTGATCGGTGACCTGCACGAATACATGCGGGGCATTCAGGAAGCGCCGGATAGCGGCAAGGCTGCCTTGCAGGCCGCCCGTGCAAGAATGGGATTGCAGGGGGCTGACCCCATTTTCACCCTGCAGCGACTGGCATCAAACCAGCCGGCGCCATTGAACCGGATGCTGGATAAGCTGGCGGCGGAAAGCTGGCGCGTGGTTCTGGATCAGGCCGTGGCGCAACTGGAGCGCCAGTGGTACCGGGAAGTGTACCAGCCGTTCCAGCAGTCCCTGGCTCGGCATTATCCGTTCAACCCCGGAGCCGGCCGTGACGCCGCCCTGCAGGACTTCGAACGGTTCTTCGCCCCGGAAGGCGTACTGGACACCTTCTATACCGATAACCTGAAACTGTTCCTGGAAGATCATCCGGAGCACGTGGCCGGATCACGGCGGGCGGGCCTGGTTCGGAGCGACGTCCGCGCCGCACTGGAGAAGGCCAAAACCATCCGCAGGGCATTTTTCACCCGTGGTGGCTCCCTGGATGTGGAATTCGCGCTGGAGCCCCTGAACCTGTCCTCCAACAAGCGCCGCAGTGTGGTGAACGTGGATGGCCAACTGGTGGAATTCAGCCACGGACCCAGCCAGAGCATACCGCTGGTCTGGCCAAATACGTTGCGTGACAGCGTGGAAAGCCGTGTGACCCTGGTGCCGACCCAGATAAACCGTTCGCCCCGCAGCCTGTCTGAAAACGGGCCCTGGGCGTTGTTCCGGTTGCTCGATCGGGCGGATATCACCGGCGTCAGCAGCAGCGCGGTGGACGTGAAGTTTGCGCTGGACGACGGCGAGATGCGTTATCGCCTTCACGCGGCCAGTAATACCAACCCGTTCACACAGGAACTCCTTGCGGGGTACCAGATACCACGCAGTCTGTATTAGACTATGGGTCGCCCTGCACAGGACCGTGTAGGGCGGCCAGCGTTACTGAGCCTTTAATTGCACCAGATTCTTCAGGGACCGAAGACATGCCCCAGGCAAGCGGACTGCAGTTCACCGCCACCATTGGCGGATTTTCCTCTGATCACTTTTCCGTTGTCGGCTTCGAGCTGACCGAAAACCTGTCCGAGCTGTTTCACGGCAAGCTGGCGCTGGCCAGTACCGACCCGTCGGTAGCGGCAGCCGATGTACTGGAACAGGCCGTGGACCTGGTGGTCTGGCAGGACGGCGCGCCGTTGCGACGCTTCACCGGTGTGGTCAACGAATTCGCCCGCGGTGATTCTGGCCACCGCCGCACCCGCTACGAACTCATCATCCAGCCCCCGCTGTGGCGCCTGGG
>NZ_JBJJLB010000008.1:0-6207 GCF_045449795.1 Marinobacter alkalisoli | reverse complement strand
TAACGAGGCTGTAGAAAAACTCGATTTCGAGCCGTCCCCAGCGCCTGGTTCCTAAAATTTTTGTAGCGGCCATCCGCTAGCCGATGATCGCGACTCCGCTGTTCAGCCATTAGTTTCGGCCGATTTGGCGCTGCCAGCGCCGGTATTGCTGACTTCCAGAAGCCCCATTTCCGGCTCTTCTGGTCCCTGCATCACGCGGCTAACCGCCCGTAATTCGCCAGCTTCTCAATATTGTGCACTAGGCAGTATAGCTGCCACTGGCCCTGTACCTTCTTCTTACCTCTCAGGCTGAAGCGGTTCAGCCGCTTCGTGGTACCAATATTGCCGAACACCGGCTCGACCACTGACATGCGATGACTGTAGATTTCCTTGCCCTGCGGGCTATCCACTCGGTGCTTCATCCAGTCGGTGTAGTTGGGCAGGCGCTTGTTCTCGATGGTGAACGAGACTTGCCTGCCAGAGCCTTTTCGGTGGTCGGCGGAGGCCGGATTCTGCATACATTGATGCTTCTTGGGGCAGTGTCGGCATTGCAGCAAACGCCCTTCGAAGTGCACCCGGATTTTGCCATTCTCGGCTTCGCGTGTGCCCTGATAACTAATGGCGTTACCCGCCGGGCAGATGCACGTCAGGTTCACTGGATCGAACTGGAATTCACTGGCCGGGATGGTTTTCTTCCAGCCTGTATCCGGCAAATTCTGATGGCGTTTGCCGTACTTGTCTTTCTGGTTCTGGAACTTCGGATCCCGGCTGCGGAACCGGTTGTCTGGCACGTAGCCGTTGATCTGCCGTTCGTGCAGATACTTCATATTGGCTTCGTTGGCGAAGCCGGTGTCGGCGGTGACGACCGTGCCTTGTTGGTAGATGCTCTCGGCGATGCCCAGCTTTTTGTAACGGGCTTCGACGGTTTCCAGTACCGGCTGTAGAGTGTGGTGTTCCTGGCCTTCGCCAAAGGCCTGGGCATCAATGATCACCTGGTGTTTCTTGTCCACCGTGGCCACGCCGTTATAGCCCTGGATCGTGCCCTTGCTGGTGGTCATCTTGGCGCTTTCGTTATCCGTCAGGTTGCTCTTCACTTCCTTGCTCCGCTTTCCCCGGCCCATCCTTGGGCGGTTCGTCTTTAGGAAGCGGTCCACTTTGTTCATGGCTTCATCCAGCGAGAGGATGGTGTTCGCCCGACGGATATCCCGATCCAGTTCGGCCTCAGTTTCCGCCTCATCCCGCTCGTAATGCTCCTTCAAGTGGTGACGGATCAGTCGTCGCAGTTTCTCTCGTTTCTCACCCAACTCTTTAAAGGTGCCCGACCATTCCTTGGCGGCGTTGGAGGACATCTTGCAGCCGTCGATAGCAAAGAGTTCGTTGCCCAGAAGACCCTGTTCATGGCACACCAGCAGTACCTGCTCGAACAGCTCTTCAATCTCGCCGGAATGGCTGCTGACAAACTTGGCCAATGTCGTGAAGTGAGGAACGGTATCGCAGGATAGTGCCTTGAAGATGATGTTGGTCTCGCAGCACCACTGCATCTCACGGCTGGAGGTGATGCCTTTGGAGTAGGCAAACAGGATGATCTTCAGCAGGATGGCCGGATCGTAAGCCAGCCGGCCGGTGTCTTCGTTGCGGTACTTGGGGTGGAACACCGACAGGTCCAGCTTGTGTTCGATCAGGTAGTGCACCGCGTGTTCAAAGGTGCCGGGTTGAAGCTGTTCCTGGTAGTTGATCACGACCATGGCATCCTGGTCGTAGTTGTAATGCTTGAAGCGGGGCATGCCAACGACTCCTTGTCCGTTTGCCTGATCCTACCAAACCGAAGCGGTGATTTCGGGGTTTTTCTACAGCCTCAACGCTTGCAGCATGCGCGCCCACGGAATGGAGCCGAAGGCGCAATGTAATGGGCGTCGCCGTGCCTGCACTGGTTATGCGAGACCATCGTCAGCCTGATAGTCCGGGAGAATTTTCCAATTATCCTCAAATTCGGCGACGTCCTTAATGTTGAGAATCGCCTGCGGAGAAGCACCGCCTCCAGGACGGCGATATTCGTGCCTCTCCATAAAAGCCGAGTACCGGGCGACGATCTTCTCTTGTATGTCGCGTTCAGTACAGATGAAAAATCTTGCTCCGCTGATTCCTGAATCACCCAGCCGCACCAAGACCCAGACCAAGTTCGGATGTTTGAGCGGTTTCAATGGGCCAATTGTTTGATGATTATCCTCGCCGATACTGTGGTCGCACCACTTATCGATAGAGGACTGAACCAACGCACCCTTCGTGCTCGCTTTAACCTGAACAGGAAATGACTTGAGAGATTCAGAGTGAACCGCTGTGACATCGAATCCGGGAACGTTTCCAGAATAAGGGGAAGCGTAGTAGCCAAGTGCCCCCAGTACTGCCGACACCAGGTGTTCCCCAACCTGTCCCGTTAATTTATTCGATACACCCGATGCCATACTCTCAACTATTCCTTAGCGCATAACGCCTGCAGCACGCGCGGCTGCGGAATGTAGGCGAAGCTGCAATGTAGTAGCCGTCGCCGTGACTGTGATTGTTACATGGCAATCACGCCATACCTTTGAAATTCGGCAATGAAGCCACCCGGTCTAGCCATGCTAGAACGGCCGGATAGGCCTCCAACTCGAAGCCACCCTCGTGAGCGACGTGTGTGTAGGCATAAAGCGAGATGTCTGCGGTGGTAAAGTTCTGACCTGCTATATATGGTGTTTTTCTAAGTTGCTGCTCCATAACTTGCAGCGCCTTGTGGCCGCCCGCTTGCTTTGAAGCATATTCGTCGGCCTTTTCCTCAGGAAGCCCAAGGTACTTATTGATGAAACGGGCTACCGCGATAAACGGCTCATGGCTGTATTGTTCGAAAAACTGCCATTGTAGGACTCGTGCTTGAGCCAGACTTCCATCTGGATAGAGAGCTGACCCGCCTGCCAAATAGTTGAGAATGGCGTTTGACTCAGAAAGGGTCTCGCCCTCATCGAGCTCAAGCAACGGTATTTTGCCATTGGGGTTCTTCTTCAAGAATTTGTCAGACTTAGTGTCGCCAGCCAAAATATCGACATCAATCCATTCGTGGTCAATATTCAGCAGGCTGCAAACGAGCTGAACCTTGTAGCAGTTGCCTGATTTGGTATCACCGTATATTTTCACGCACTCTCCTTTGCTATGTAACGCCCGGCTCACGCGCCGGTTTGGAGCTGCGAAGCAGCGGAAAATCGGTCGCTGTGCAGCCGATTGTTAATCAAGATCAGGGCCCAGGTGACGGTGATGGAGTCGAACTAGGACCATTTTGAACAAGCCAATCATTAACTAGATCCAAATTGCTGAACTCAAGTATCTCCAAATCGTTGCTATCTGGGTTGTCCAGCATCAACTCAACACCGCCTTCTCCTGTCTCACCAATTGACAGTAGCCACTGCGTGTATTGCCGAAACGTTCTGAAATTTGTACCCAGCTCAGCATTAAGAAAGGATGAAACCATCTGTTCTGCTCTAATTCTAGAAGAGGGATCACTTTGTTTCTGATGAAGTTCAGCTTGAGGAAAAATTTCGCGGGTGCAGATTTCGGGATGATATTTGTTGAAGTATATATTTCGTGCCATTTCTTTTTGTGACCAAGCGATGAAATGGCACTGCAAGCTTTGACTCAGCCTTACCTTGTCCGCGTCTAACTTTTCACACAAAAGTTTTCGCAATCGCTTGTCGCCCTCGGCTTTCAAATCACTTTTTTCGTATTTGAACTCAACCAAAGCAAAGTTTGTGTTAGCCGTGAATATGTAGTCTCCGCCTAACACAGAGTCTTGGCCGTCCAAGGAGAATCGATTTGTCTGGCGGCCTCGTTGACGGCCAACCTTCAGAAAATAATTGGAAAATGCATCAATAATCGATTGTTCGTGCTTTCTTCGCATAGATTTCTTCTGCCAGATTATTTCTGATTAACGCTACCAACACGCGCAGCTTTGTAGTGGAGGCGAAGCCGCAACGAAAAAGCTGTCGCTGTGCTTGGCCTTGTTAATGCAACGGAAGGTTGGCCTTGCTTCCATGGTAAACGCCGTCCTTAAACAGTAGTAGGCTCTCGTTCACCTTCAACCCATTCCTGTCAGAACCCCATTTGATGTGGCTGTCAGATACCTCCACAGCGCGAACGGCCTCGCTTCCGAACCTGTCTATCGCCAAGCGTTTTATACTTTCAAATGAAGTATCAGCCCCAGAATTTCTAAGGATGGCTTCAATCTCGCTTGTGGTAATTATCTGCTCTACCCACGCTTCTTCGTACCGCTTAACCTCTGTATACAAATAGAGGTTAAGCCCTGCGGAGACTAGAAACAAAAGACTTAAAATCAGTACCAGCTTTCTATTCATGTGAGCATTAACGAGGCTGTAGAAAAACTCGATTTCGAGCCGTCCCCAGCGCCTGGTTCCTAAAATTTTTGTAGCGGCCATCCGCTAGCCGATGATCGCGACTCCGCTGTTCAGCCATTAGTTTCGGCCGATTTGGCGCTGCCAGCGCCGGTATTGCTGACTTCCAGAAGCCCCATTTCCGGCTCTTCTGGTCCCTGCATCACGCGGCTAACCGCCCGTAATTCGCCAGCTTCTCAATATTGTGCACTAGGCAGTATAGCTGCCACTGGCCCTGTACCTTCTTCTTACCTCTCAGGCTGAAGCGGTTCAGCCGCTTCGTGGTACCAATATTGCCGAACACCGGCTCGACCACTGACATGCGATGACTGTAGATTTCCTTGCCCTGCGGGCTATCCACTCGGTGCTTCATCCAGTCGGTGTAGTTGGGCAGGCGCTTGTTCTCGATGGTGAACGAGACTTGCCTGCCAGAGCCTTTTCGGTGGTCGGCGGAGGCCGGATTCTGCATACATTGATGCTTCTTGGGGCAGTGTCGGCATTGCAGCAAACGCCCTTCGAAGTGCACCCGGATTTTGCCATTCTCGGCTTCGCGTGTGCCCTGATAACTAATGGCGTTACCCGCCGGGCAGATGCACGTCAGGTTCACTGGATCGAACTGGAATTCACTGGCCGGGATGGTTTTCTTCCAGCCTGTATCCGGCAAATTCTGATGGCGTTTGCCGTACTTGTCTTTCTGGTTCTGGAACTTCGGATCCCGGCTGCGGAACCGGTTGTCTGGCACGTAGCCGTTGATCTGCCGTTCGTGCAGATACTTCATATTGGCTTCGTTGGCGAAGCCGGTGTCGGCGGTGACGACCGTGCCTTGTTGGTAGATGCTCTCGGCGATGCCCAGCTTTTTGTAACGGGCTTCGACGGTTTCCAGTACCGGCTGTAGAGTGTGGTGTTCCTGGCCTTCGCCAAAGGCCTGGGCATCAATGATCACCTGGTGTTTCTTGTCCACCGTGGCCACGCCGTTATAGCCCTGGATCGTGCCCTTGCTGGTGGTCATCTTGGCGCTTTCGTTATCCGTCAGGTTGCTCTTCACTTCCTTGCTCCGCTTTCCCCGGCCCATCCTTGGGCGGTTCGTCTTTAGGAAGCGGTCCACTTTGTTCATGGCTTCATCCAGCGAGAGGATGGTGTTCGCCCGACGGATATCCCGATCCAGTTCGGCCTCAGTTTCCGCCTCATCCCGCTCGTAATGCTCCTTCAAGTGGTGACGGATCAGTCGTCGCAGTTTCTCTCGTTTCTCACCCAACTCTTTAAAGGTGCCCGACCATTCCTTGGCGGCGTTGGAGGACATCTTGCAGCCGTCGATAGCAAAGAGTTCGTTGCCCAGAAGACCCTGTTCATGGCACACCAGCAGTACCTGCTCGAACAGCTCTTCAATCTCGCCGGAATGGCTGCTGACAAACTTGGCCAATGTCGTGAAGTGAGGAACGGTATCGCAGGATAGTGCCTTGAAGATGATGTTGGTCTCGCAGCACCACTGCATCTCACGGCTGGAGGTGATGCCTTTGGAGTAGGCAAACAGGATGATCTTCAGCAGGATGGCCGGATCGTAAGCCAGCCGGCCGGTGTCTTCGTTGCGGTACTTGGGGTGGAACACCGACAGGTCCAGCTTGTGTTCGATCAGGTAGTGCACCGCGTGTTCAAAGGTGCCGGGTTGAAGCTGTTCCTGGTAGTTGATCACGACCATGGCATCCTGGTCGTAGTTGTAATGCTTGAAGCGGGGCATGCCAACGACTCCTTGTCCGTTTGCCTGATCCTACCAAACCGAAGCGGTGATTTCGGGGTTTTTCTACAGCCTCAACGC
>NZ_JBJJLB010000007.1:0-7730 GCF_045449795.1 Marinobacter alkalisoli | reverse complement strand
TAACAAGTGACTGTGGTGTCAATCGCATATATTAAGCCACTTTTTCACGCCACGGTTCCTGATTTTTGACCATGGTATTGAGCACCACAATCATCTTTCGCATGCAGGCAACGACGGCCACTTTTGGAATCTTCCCCTGGGCCTTCAAGCGTTCGTAAAAGCGTTTGAAAACGGGATTGCACTGAATGGATGAGAGCATGGCCATGAACATCACGGTTCGGACTCTGGGGCGCCCACCTCGTATCCTCCGTTTGCCATTGAGCTTGCCGCTGTCTCGATTGATGGGTGCGACACCGACCAGTGCGGCGATCTCCTTTCGGTTCAGAGAGCCGAGCTCCGGCAGCTCACTCAGGAAGGTGTAGGCGAGCACTTTTCCGACACCGGGCACACTGGTCATGATGTCCATTTTGGTACGCCAGTGATCCACTTTGGCCACTTCCTGCTCGATTTGTCGGGTGATCGTTTCAATCTGGCTCTGCAGCATCCTGAGTAAGCTTTTAATGGATCGGTGAAGGGGTTTTGGCATGATCTGGAGACGGTTTTTCTCCATGGTGGACATCTCCATAAGCTGAGCCCGCCTGGCCAATAAGTCTCTGATCTTTTGTGATGTTTTGTCCGGGATAGGTCTGAATTCCGGCTTGAGTGTGGCAGCATATTTGGCAATCACCTGGGCATCAATACGGTCAGTTTTGGCGAGCACGCCGATGGCCTGAGCGTAACGTCTGACACTGGTGGGATTGACGACTATGATCGGTAAGCCTGCCTGATTGCAGGCCTGAACCAGGGCATGCTCATGGCGCCCTGTGGCCTCCACCACGATTCGTTCAATATCGTAGTCCTTGAGGATCTTCACGAACCGACGAATGTGGGCTTCGCTATTGGGAATTGAATAAAACTGTCCGGAAGGATGGAGAGCGATATCAAGGTTGGCTTTACCAACGTCGACACCGATATTCAGTGAAGTTTGGATTTCTGTGGTGTTCATAATAAGCTGACTCTGCCTTGCTATACGGGCTCGAGGCCCCGATGACTGTACGAGTTATCGCTTGAGAGTCATGCAGCGCTACGCACTTGTTACCGGTCTCTCGAATGAGGAGCCTGCCAACATCGAGCTGCTGCATGAAGGCCCCCAGCGGCCACTGGGGGTGGGCCTCAATTTACCCAAACACGGCAGAAATTATCCATACAAGGCCAGTCACGGCGACGTCTACTGCATTGCGGCTGCGCCTCCATTCCGTAGCCGCACGTGCTGAGCGGCGTTATAAGGCATCATCTGGCACATGATTAGAACGGAAAGATTGATACTTCGGCAATGGCATGACGAAGACCTTTATCCCTTTTCGCAGATGTGTAGGGATAAGGACGTGATGGAGTTCTTCCCGAAGCTTCTGACGGAGGAAGAAAGCTACGGTATGGGGAGAAAAATCAAGTCTCTCATTGCTGAACGTGGGTGGGGGTTCTGGGCTGTTGAGATCCCTGGTCAACGTAAGTTTGTTGGATTTGTCGGCCTGCACATCCCCAAAGAAAGCATGCCGTTCTCACCATGTGTTGAGATCGGCTGGCGTCTTGCGAAACAATATTGGGGTATGGGTTACGCGGCAGAGGCCGCCAGCGAGTCATTGCGATATGCTTTTACTCACTTGGGTTTAAAAGAGGTGGTCTCTTTTACGACAGTACGCAACATTCGTTCTCAAGCCGTCATGGAAAAAATCGGGATGTCTTATGCCAGCAAATTTGAGCATCCGGACCTAGAACCTTCAGACCCGCTTTGCGAGCATGTTTTGTACAAGATAAACAGAGAACACTGGGAGCTACATGCCTTATAACCAAGCCAGTCACGGCGACGTCTACTGCATTGCGGCTGCGCCTCCATTCCGTAACCGCGCGTGCTGAGCGGCGTTATGTGGTCCAAGTAGTTTATGTACAGTAGATACTTCGATGATTGGGAAGTAAGACCCGAATTCGAGAAAGAGTTCATATCACTCTTTGATGGGTGGCTGGGAGAGGAAAATCTCCACAAACTTGATGAGATCACCAAGGCGGAGTGGGAACGGTTCAATGTTCTGTTAGGCCTTGTCTGCGAGCAGTATGAGGCATACCTCGTTGACTCCAGCCAGCAGCTTTGCCATAAGGTTGTTCATCCTCGCGAAGTTTTGCAGAGCTACGAGGAGGCCATGGAAAAAGACTCGAGTAACTTTATCAGACTCGTAATACCCGAGCTTGACTGTTTGCTCACGGAAGATTGGGATTACACGTACGTCCTTTGGTACAAGAATGATGAATCTGTTTCGGCCATGCGCCCTCTCATCTCACAAGCAGTGCTGCACCACTTCGGAGCCGAGACCACATAACCAAGCCAGTCACGGCGACGTCTACTACATTGCGGCTTCGCCTCCATTCCGTAGCCGCGCGTGCTGAGCGGCGTTACGAATAATTAGGTTTAGATTATGCGGGTAGACTACGAGTATATTTCGGGCATTCTGAATAGGTTCTTAGACTCTGATAGTCCAGTGCTATATCTGAGTAATTTCAAAAAAGAGCTAAACGAAGATGACAACAAATTATTTTTTCATCTGCTGATCCTCAGAGATAAATCGATTATCACTGGCCCAGGAACTCGTGGTCAAACCATCGGTATTCAGTTCAATGACAACACGAATGAGTATGATTATTGGCTTGTTGCCCTAAGGCTAACTGCAGAGGGGCATGATTTTGCTGATGCCATAACTAAGCCAAGTATTAAAGAAGTTGTTCTTGATAAATTTAGGAATGAAGGGATTTCAGCGGTAGTTGACCTGTCAAAAAGAATTGCACTCAAGCAAGCTGAGAGAAAACTTGATGACCTTCTTTCGTAACAAGGCCAGGCACGCGACGCCTACTGCATTGCGGCTTCGCCTCCATTCCGAAGCCGCGCATGCTGGCTGGCGTTATGTTTTTTTCAAAAACTCGGAGTTTGGATAGTTGTCGGAACTGCTCTCAGTAATCTTTGGTTTATTGGTCGGTGGGTTAATTGGCCATCGTCTTGCGCTGGGGCGTGACAGGCGTAAAGAATTCAATCAGGTAGCCGCTCCCATATATGAGCGGCTGATCCAGGCAGAGGAACAGGCGCAAAACGGGTATGTTTGGGCGAAATGGAACGATGCCGATATTTCACGGCTCAAACCCCACTTGACGAGACGTCAACGCAAAAAATTGGACTCGCTCATTGAGAATTATCACGAGGCAATTCGTTTGGCCCACACTGAAGGCAACGTGCCATATAAAGCGCCTGAGCCAATTAAGGACGAGTTCTACCGGGTGGTTAATGCACTGAAAGAACTTCAAAAATTATTGAGGCTTCGTTAACCAGGACGGACTCGCGGTTCCAGTGCTATACGTTTGGAGAACATAACCATGCCAGTCACGGCGACGGCTACTACATTGCGGCTTCGCCTCCATTTCGTAGCCGCGCGTGCTGAGCGGCGTTAGGCGTTAAAATGATCAAGCTAAGAAAATTTAAACGTTATATTGATAAAGGAAAGTCAGAGGAGATTCTTTCCTTTGTTAATGAAACTAGAAGTAACTACCCGTATTCTCAGAGAGTTTACAGTGAAAAAGATACGGGCAATGTTTACTTAATATTGTATCAGCAAAGAATTGCGGGTTTTTGCGAAGCCGAAATAACGAATACCTGCTTAGAGGTGCCAGATACGACGACCCTGTATTTGCATGAGCTTCATGTCTGCGAGGCTGGAAAAAGGAAGGGGATAGGGAAAAGTACCATATCTCATCTTCTAGACCTCGATCTTCCAATTGAGTTGGTTGTCGCCAACGACAATACGGCCATGCGCTCTCTGATCTCGAAGTTTAGTGCAGTCATCAAGTATGAACCAAGTAATGTGAAAACGTATGTTATCTATCCTGAAAATCGAGGTCGCGGTGCCTAACAAGGCGCATCAATTCGCGGCCTACGGCCGCCGGACGCCCTTTACATTGCGGCTGCGCCTCCATTACAAGGGCGCCGTTGTGCGCTTGCGTTAGGTGTATTTATGAGCAACCAAGAGAAAGCTATCAAACGATCAGCCGGCACCGAAGCGGGCGAGTACGGAATTGATGGGTTCGTTTCGCATCACCTGGAAGAGCTTCCAGAGAGTTATTGGCAGAAGCATCTAGGAGTCTCTGCACCATCCAATGAGCAAGTAATTGGGCTACTGGTCCTCAGAGAAAAATGGGATGACGAAGAGGTATACGACTTTACTCTTCCTGATGACGTGACGGATTACGTGGTTAGTGTGTCATTCGACGACGAGGGGAAAATCGAAGAAATCGTCATGGAGAGCTAGCCTCCACCTAACCAAGTGTTCCAGTTCGTTCCGGGCCTGAAGGCCCTCCACCGGACAGCCTTGTCGCCGCTTCGCTCTGCCAAGGCTGCCGCTGAACAACGGCGTTAGGAGATAAGGATGTCCGTAAATATTGAGGTGGCTGAGACCACCGAGCAGTTTGATCTAGGTGGCAGGTTGATTCGTGCGTATGCGGAATTTCTGGGGCTGGACCTAGAGTTTCAGGGGTTTTCCAGCGAGTTGGCATCGCTACCAAGCATGTACGGTCCACCCAAAGGCGCGCTATTGCTGGCCTCGTTGGAGGGTGTTCACGTTGGTGCTGTCGGCCTCAGAGAATTCGAGCCCGGTGTTGCTGAGATGAAGCGGATGTATGTTCTTCCAAACTACCATGGCATGGGTGTTGGCAAAGCTCTGACTGAAGCTTTCCTCCGTCAGGCGAGAGAAATGGGCTATGGTTCAGTGAGGCTGGACAGCATTCGTGAGCTTGATAACGCTTTGCGGTTGTACCAAGCTTTTGGCTTTAAGGAAATCGAGCCGTACCGGTTCAACCCTCACCCGGAAGCTGTGTTCATGGAGTATAAAATCTCCTAACAATCGCAGGCACGGCGACGTCTTTTCCATTGCGGCTTCGCCTCCATTCCAAAGCCGCGCATGCTGCGGGCGTTAAAGCTTCTATGGTTTGGCATATTTTATTAATCGTCGCAGTTGGAGTGCCAGGAGCCTTTTTGGCCACATTGGGCTATGTGGGCGCGCTTCTCAGCATAGCGAGGCATTTTTCGGGTGCTCTCAAGATGCTAATCGCTCTGCCCATGTACGTGTTGTATTCAATGGTGTTGGTTGCTCCGCTTTTCTACATGCTTGGCGAGTTCAGACCTGAGATGCAGACGTCCAACTTAAACTTGAGCGCAGTATTGGTGGCGTGGGGAGTCGTTGTAATTCCAAGTGTGTTCTACCTTGGTAGATACAGAATTCAGGAGCTTCGGAATGCCGGCTACTTCCTGCCACCCCGATAAAGGCTTTAACAATGCCAGTCACGGCGACGCCTTTTTCGTTGCGGCTTCGCCTCCACTACAAAGCCGCGCGTGCTGGCGGCGTTAGATTTTATGATGACACCTGATCATATTTTAGATTCTCTGGACTCTCATCTGAATAAAGATGATGAGATAGAGTTGCTACTACTCAAAGGCCACTTGATACTGGAGCAGGCGCTAAATGCGCAACTTTCTCTCCATATACCAGACCGGAAAAGGCTGGATGGTTTGAACTTAATGTTCAGCAAGAAGCTCGACTTGTTGGTTGCGCTCGAGGGTGGAGACCCACTCGAATTGGTCGATTCGGTTAAGCACCTGAAGGAAATCAACCGAATTAGAAACAAGCTGGCACATCAGCTTGAGTTCAAAGGCCACTATAAGGAGCTGAAGGATTGGGCATGTGCGGTACTCAATTACACACCTAAGACGATAAACAGAAAGCGAACTTTCAGGAACATGCTGAGGAAGGCTTTTTACTTCTTGACGGCGGCCCTAGTGTCGAATGCATATGTACGCTCCGAACTAAGGACACAATAATCTAACGAGGCTGTAGAAAAACTCGATTTCGAGCCGTCCCCAGCGCCTGGTTCCTAAAATTTTTGTAGCGGCCATCCGCTAGCCGATGATCGCGACTCCGCTGTTCAGCCATTAGTTTCGGCCGATTTGGCGCTGCCAGCGCCGGTATTGCTGACTTCCAGAAGCCCCATTTCCGGCTCTTCTGGTCCCTGCATCACGCGGCTAACCGCCCGTAATTCGCCAGCTTCTCAATATTGTGCACTAGGCAGTATAGCTGCCACTGGCCCTGTACCTTCTTCTTACCTCTCAGGCTGAAGCGGTTCAGCCGCTTCGTGGTACCAATATTGCCGAACACCGGCTCGACCACTGACATGCGATGACTGTAGATTTCCTTGCCCTGCGGGCTATCCACTCGGTGCTTCATCCAGTCGGTGTAGTTGGGCAGGCGCTTGTTCTCGATGGTGAACGAGACTTGCCTGCCAGAGCCTTTTCGGTGGTCGGCGGAGGCCGGATTCTGCATACATTGATGCTTCTTGGGGCAGTGTCGGCATTGCAGCAAACGCCCTTCGAAGTGCACCCGGATTTTGCCATTCTCGGCTTCGCGTGTGCCCTGATAACTAATGGCGTTACCCGCCGGGCAGATGCACGTCAGGTTCACTGGATCGAACTGGAATTCACTGGCCGGGATGGTTTTCTTCCAGCCTGTATCCGGCAAATTCTGATGGCGTTTGCCGTACTTGTCTTTCTGGTTCTGGAACTTCGGATCCCGGCTGCGGAACCGGTTGTCTGGCACGTAGCCGTTGATCTGCCGTTCGTGCAGATACTTCATATTGGCTTCGTTGGCGAAGCCGGTGTCGGCGGTGACGACCGTGCCTTGTTGGTAGATGCTCTCGGCGATGCCCAGCTTTTTGTAACGGGCTTCGACGGTTTCCAGTACCGGCTGTAGAGTGTGGTGTTCCTGGCCTTCGCCAAAGGCCTGGGCATC
The DNA here is from genome assembly GCF_045449795.1 of Marinobacter alkalisoli. Lineage (NCBI taxonomy): Bacteria > Pseudomonadati > Pseudomonadota > Gammaproteobacteria > Pseudomonadales > Marinobacteraceae > Marinobacter > Marinobacter alkalisoli. The sequence goes on along the minus strand of NZ_JBJJLB010000007.1, from coordinate 879 downwards.
AATGATCACCTGGTGTTTCTTGTCCACCGTGGCCACGCCGTTATAGCCCTGGATCGTGCCCTTGCTGGTGGTCATCTTGGCGCTTTCGTTATCCGTCAGGTTGCTCTTCACTTCCTTGCTCCGCTTTCCCCGGCCCATCCTTGGGCGGTTCGTCTTTAGGAAGCGGTCCACTTTGTTCATGGCTTCATCCAGCGAGAGGATGGTGTTCGCCCGACGGATATCCCGATCCAGTTCGGCCTCAGTTTCCGCCTCATCCCGCTCGTAATGCTCCTTCAAGTGGTGACGGATCAGTCGTCGCAGTTTCTCTCGTTTCTCACCCAACTCTTTAAAGGTGCCCGACCATTCCTTGGCGGCGTTGGAGGACATCTTGCAGCCGTCGATAGCAAAGAGTTCGTTGCCCAGAAGACCCTGTTCATGGCACACCAGCAGTACCTGCTCGAACAGCTCTTCAATCTCGCCGGAATGGCTGCTGACAAACTTGGCCAATGTCGTGAAGTGAGGAACGGTATCGCAGGATAGTGCCTTGAAGATGATGTTGGTCTCGCAGCACCACTGCATCTCACGGCTGGAGGTGATGCCTTTGGAGTAGGCAAACAGGATGATCTTCAGCAGGATGGCCGGATCGTAAGCCAGCCGGCCGGTGTCTTCGTTGCGGTACTTGGGGTGGAACACCGACAGGTCCAGCTTGTGTTCGATCAGGTAGTGCACCGCGTGTTCAAAGGTGCCGGGTTGAAGCTGTTCCTGGTAGTTGATCACGACCATGGCATCCTGGTCGTAGTTGTAATGCTTGAAGCGGGGCATGCCAACGACTCCTTGTCCGTTTGCCTGATCCTACCAAACCGAAGCGGTGATTTCGGGGTTTTTCTACAGCCTCAACGC